>LZSH01000462.1 GCA_001665255.1 Mycobacteriaceae bacterium 1482268.1
GCTTGCCGCCCTCGATGGCCTCGCGGGCCTTGGCCAGCTTGTGGTCGAGCTTGTCCTGGCCGCCGAGCAGGTGGTCGCCGGGCACCCGAACCGAATTGAACTTGAGTTCGGCGGTGTGCGACGCGCGGCAGCCGAGCTTGTCCAGCTTGCGCACCATCTCCAGCCCGGGCGTGCCGCCGGGGACGATGAACAGCGCCTGGCCCCGATGGCCGAGTTCCTCGTCGACGACAGCGTTCACCACGTGCACGTTGGCGATGCCGCCGTTGCCGATCCACATCTTGTGACCGTCGATGATCCAGTCGTCGCCGTCGCGGGTGGCGCGCGTGCGCAGGTTGCGAACGTCGCTGCCGCCCTCGGGTTCGGAGATCGCCAGCGCCGCGAGCTTCAGATCACCCGGGCTGCCAAAGCATTCCGGCGCCCACTCCAGCATCTGCTCGGGTGAGGCCGCCTGGCCGATCGCCGACAGCGCCAGCGCGGGCATCACAATGGCCAGGCCGATACCGGCGCAGCCCCAGAACAACTCCTCCATGAAGATGGGCAGCGACAGGCCGGTGGGGTCACCGATGAGGTCGCGGTAGAACAGGGGGCTGTAGAAACCGCGGGCCGCAGCTTCCTCGAGGACCGGCCACGGGAATTCCTGGCGGGCGTCGTAGTCGGCGGCGACGGGGCGGACGCATTGTTCGGCGAACTCATGCGTGCGCCGGGCGAGATCGTGTTGCGCCTCGGTCGGGGTCAGGTCGAAACTCATGACCGCGCCACCTCTGTTGACATTTTCCCCACCCACCTTCCGAGATCCGATTTACGGTGTCGAGTACCCCGCGGGAGCCGAAAATCCACGGTCGAAGACCGCGCCCGCGATTGAGGAGTCGGTCGCATGCTGTCGTATGACGTTGGCGAGACCAGCCCGCCGCTGCTCGACGAAACGATCGGTGACAACCTCGCTCGAACGGCCGCGACGTTCCCCGACCGGGACGCGCTTGTCGACTGCGCGACCGGCAGGCGGTGGACGTACTGCGCGTTCTACGAGGCGACTCGGCGGATCGCCTCCGGACTGATCTCGCGCGGCATCGAACCGGGTGAGCGGATCGGCATCTGGTCACCGAACTGCGCCGAGTGGCCGATGATCCAGTACGCCACCGCGCAGGTTGGCGCGATCCTGGTCAACATCAACCCCGCGTACCGCACCGACGAACTCGAGTTCGCGCTGAACCAGTCGTCGATCTGCATGGTGTTCGCGGCGCCGTCGTTCAAAGCCTCCGACTATGTGTCCATGCTCGACAGCGTGCGTGCTCGCTGCCTGGCGCTGTCCGACGTGGTGGTGATCGGCCGGGAATCGTGGCAGCAGATCGCCGACACTGCCGTCGACGAGGA
>LZSH01000463.1 GCA_001665255.1 Mycobacteriaceae bacterium 1482268.1
ACAGCAGCTACATCAGGATGAGGAAGAACCTGCGTCCGATCGGGCTGCTGGCGATCGGGCTGCCGCTGGCGACGACAGTTGCGGTCGGCTACGTCGCATACAAGACGGTGCCCGAGGTCACGCTCGCGGCCGGGTTGACGCTGGGCGCGATCGTGGCGCCTCCCGACGCGGTGTCGTCGACGGCGGTCGGGCGCAGGCTCGGGCTGCCGCGCCGCATCATGACGCTGCTCGGCGGGGAGAGCCTGCTCAATGATGCCTCTGCGCTGACGGCCTACAAGGTCGCGCTGGCCGCGGCGATCGGCACCGCCGCCACGTGGAGCAGTGGGTTGGCGACCTTCCTGCTCGCGGCGGCCGGCGGGATCGTCATCGGGGCCGCGCTCGGCGCGGTCATCGCGTTCATCCGGTCGCGGCTCGACGATCCGCTGGTGGAAAGCGGCGTCGGCCTGGTCGCGCCGTTCGTCATCTACCTGACCGCTGAGGAAGCGCACGGCTCCGGTGTTCTCGCCGTGGTCGTCGCGGCGCTCATCCTCGGTCAGCGTTTCACCCATGCCGGCTACGAGACCCGGCTGCAGGACGTCGCAGTGTGGAAAGCCGTGCAGCTGCTCCTGGAGTCGTTCGCGTTCCTGATGATCGGCCTGCAGTTGCCGGGCGTCATCGACGAAATTCGCGGCATGCCGTTCTCACGGATGGCGTTCTACTCGATCGCCGTGCTGGCCACCGTCATCGTCGTGCGGATCCTGTGGGTGTATGCGTTCGCCTATCTGCCGGGAATCCTGTCGAGACGCATCCGCGAGCGCGAACCCGCGCCCACCCCGGCTCAGGTCTTCATCGTCGCGTGGGCGGGCATGCGCGGTGTGGTGTCGCTTGCGGCGGCGTTCGCCGTGCCGCTGACGACGCTGTCGGGTGCGCCGTTCCCGGGGCGGTCGCACATCGTCTTCCTCACCTTCGTTGTCGTCATCGGCACACTGCTGCTGCACGGGCTGACATTGCCCTGGTTCATCCGGCGACTCGGCGTGCAAGGCGACGAGGCGCGCACCGATGCGATCGCCGCCGCGGCCGCCCAGGAGAAGGCTGCGATCGCGGCGGCCGAGCGGCTCGACGAACTGCTGGCCGATTCCGACAGCCGCGAAGCCGATCGAGCCGCAGAAGTGTTGCGCGCGTGGAACACTCGTCGACGAAATTCAGCGTGGGAGCGGCTCGGCCGCGACGAGGAGGAGATCGGTGAGAGCCCGACGTCGGCGTTCCGCCGGTTGCGGCTGGAAATGCTTGGGGCCGAACGGGCGACGTTCATCGCAGAACGCGACAGCGGGCACATCGACGACGAGGTGCTGCGGTCGGTGCTGCACGGGCTCGATCTCGAAGAGGCGACGCTCAACCGGACCTAATGAGGCACCGGGAGACTTATTTCCTTCCCACTTAAACATATATCGCACTGGGGGTCTTGCGGCAAGACCCCGGTCATGCCCCAGAATCGCTGGCCATGCGAATTCTGTTGTGGACGTGGGGCTCACGCGGGGACGTCGAGCCGATCATGGCGTTCGCGGTGCGGCTGCGTGAACTCGGCGCCGAAGCGCAGGTTTTCGCGCCACCGGACTTCGCCGACCTGGCGGCACGGGCCGACGTACCGCTGATTCCGATCGGGGAATCGCTGCGCGAGTTATTGCACGGCAAGACGCCGCTGACCCCCAGAGATGCCCCGGCCACGGCGGCCAATCTGGTGGCGATGCAATTCGACACGCTCGCGCCGGCCGCCGACGGATGTGACGCGGTGGTGGCATCCGGCTTGATGCCCGCGGGCGTGCGCACGATCGCCGAAGTGCACGGCGTCCCGTACGTGCTCGTGGCGCTGCATCCGTGCCCCATTCCCTCGCCGCATCACGCGCCGCTGCCGCGGCCGGGCAAGCCGTTCCCGCCGGGGGCGGACAACCGGCTCCTGTGGGACGTCGACGCCGAGCGCGTGCAGGCGCTCTACGGCGACCCACTCAACGCGCACCGGGCAGCGCTTGGCTTGCCGCCCGTGCAGAACGTCCGGGACCACGTATTCACCGAGCACCCATGGCTGGCGGCCGATCCGATCCTGGCGCCGTGGCCGGGATCGCCGTGGTTCGACGTCGTGGAGAGCGGTGCCTGGTTCTTGCCCGACGAGCGGCCGTTGCCCGACGATGTCGCAAAGTTCCTCGCCGCGGGCGCCCCTCCGGTCTACGTCAGCATGGGCAGCGTGCGCGCTCCGCAGGACGTCGCGAGAGTGGCCATCGGCGCGATCCGCGAACACGGCCAGCGCGTGCTCGTCGGTCGCGGCTGGGCCGACCTGGGCCTGATCGATGACGGCGACGATTGTCTGGCTGTCGGAGAGGTGAACCACCAGACCCTCTTCACGCAGGTCGCGGCCGTTGTGCACCACGGAGGGGCCGGCACCACGACGACGGCCGCACGCGCGGGCGTGCCTCAGGTCATTGTGCCGCAGATCGCCGATCAGCCCTACTGGGCGGGCCGAGTGGCCGACCTCGGCATCGGCGCTGCGCACGACGGCCCGACGCCGACGGTCGCTTCGCTGGCGGCGGCGCTCGCCATCGCGTTGGCGCCCGAGACAAAGCTGCGCACGAAGGCGACGTCCGACCGGATCCGCACCGACGGCGCGACGCTGGCAGCACGGCGGTTGATCGATCAGATCGCAAAAGCCGTCTGAAATATTGGTCTTCATGACTGGCCGGTTCTCGTGGTTGTTGGCGCTGGCCGTCCTCCTCGTCTCCGGTGCACTGCTGGGATCGATCGGCAGCGGCGAATCCAGCCAGCAGTCGCCGGTACCCGTTCCCACCGACGCGGAATCGGCGCGCGCAGAGTCCGTGCGGGCCCAGATGCCCGGCGGCGACCGGGTGCCCGCCATTCTGGTTCTCAGCCGACGCGACGGTGGCGCGCTGACCCCAGCTGACACGGCGGCGATCAAGCAGCAGCCGGTGGTCGTGGCCGAGGACGGCCGCGCTGCGGTGGCCACGGTGCCATTAAACGCCGGCCTGTCCGGATTCGCGCTCACCGACGAGGTGAAGAGGCTTCGTCAGTCGGCGAGCGACGGTCTTCCCGGCGACCTTCGGGTCGAGGTCACCGGCGGGCCCGCATTCGGCGCCGACATCGCAAATTCGTTCTCCGGAGCCAACATAACGCTGCTGGCGGTCACCGCGTTCGTGGTGGCGCTACTGCTGATCGTGACGTACCGGTCGCCGGTGTTATGGCTGGTTCCTCTCGCGGTGATCGCCTTCGCCGACCGTGTCGCCGCCGTTGTCGGCAGCGCCATCGCGGAGGGGGTCGGGATGACGCCGGACGGCTCGACCTCCGGCATCACCAGCGTGCTGGTGTTCGGCGCAGGCACGAATTACGCCCTGCTGCTGATATCGCGGTATCGAGAGGAGTTGGGCCGCACCGAGAATCACCGCGATGCCCTGCGGGTCGCGGTGCGGCAGGCCGGACCTGCGATCCTGGCAAGCAATGCCACCGTGGTGCTGGCGCTGCTGACGCTGGTGCTCGCGTCCTCGCCGAGCACCCGCAGCCTGGGGGTACAAGCCGCCTCAGGCCTGGTGGTCGCGGCGGTGTTCGTGCTGTTGGTGTTGCCGCCATTGCTCGCGCTGTTCGGCCGGCGGCTGTTCTGGCCGTTCGTTCCGCGAGTGGGCGCGAAAGCGCTTACCGACAGCGGTATTTGGCATCGCATCGCCGATGCGGTGGCGCGCAGGCCCGCCCGTGTCGCCGCGGTCGCCGTCTCGGCACTGGTCTTGCTGTGCCTCGGCCTGTTGACGACTCCCGTCGGCCTGTCGCAGACCGAGCAGTTCCGGGTACAGGCGGAGTCGGTGAGCGGCTACGAGACGCTGGCGGCGCACTTCCCGAGCGGACTGACCGACCCCACACGCGTCATCGCCGCGACTGACAAGGCCCCTGGGATCGAGCAGGCGATCAAGACCACCCCCGGCGTGGTGTCCGTCGACCCGGCGGGCGCATCACCGGACGGACTCAGCCAGTGGTCGGTCGTGCTCGGCGCCGAACCGGCATCCGACGATGCCTTCAAAACCATTGATGCCCTGCGGGTTTCGGCGCATGAGGTGGATCGGCAAGCGCTGGTCGGCGGATCCGACGCGCAGGCCCGCGACGCAAGCGCGGCAGCCGCGAGGGACCGGAAGGTCATCGTTCCCGCCATCCTCGCGGTGGTGCTGATCGTGCTCTACGTGTTGCTTCGCTCGGCGCTGGCCCCGCTTATTCTGGTGGCGGTCACCGTGCTGAGCGCACTCGCGGCGCTCGGGCTGGGCGGCTGGGCGAGCGTGCAGCTCTTCGGTTTTCCCGCCCTGGACAACACCGCCCCGCTGTTCGCATTCTTGTTCCTGGTAGCGCTCGGCGTCGACTACACGATCTTCCTCGTCACCCGCGCCCGCGAGGAGACCCCCGTCCATGGCACCCGGCTGGGCATCATCCGGGCGGTGTCGGCCACCGGCGCCGTCATCACCAGCGCCGGCATCGTGCTGGCCGCGGTGTTCTGCGTTCTGGGAGTGTTACCGCTGATCGTGCTGACCCAGGTGGGCATCATCGTCGGCCTTGGCATCCTGCTGGACACCTTCGTCGTACGCACCGTCATCATTCCCGCGCTGTTCACGCTCATCGGACCACGGATCTGGTGGCCCGCACTGGGCGCAGAGGGTTAGCGTCGTCAGATGCAGGACGTTCGGGTCGACACGGCGCTGGGCACCGTGCGGGTCCAGGTTCGAGGCTCGGGCGAGGCGTTGATGTTCTGGCCGAGCCTCCTGATGACCGGCGACATGTGGGCCGCGCAGGCGAAATATTTCGGCGACCGCTGTCGCGTCATCCTGGTCGATCCACCCGGTCACGGACAGAGCCAGAAGCTCACCGCGGCATTTGATTTCGCCGACTGTGCGCGGTGCATCACCGAAATCCTCGACGCGCTCGGCGAGCAACGGGCCCACTTCGTCGGCAACTCGTGGGGCGGCATGATCGGCGGCACGTTCGCCGCGACCTACCCAGACCGGGTCGGCAGGGCCGTCCTGATGAACTGCACCGCGTCGCCCGCAGGCACACGACAGAAGATCGAATACGGGTTTCTGCTGCGCGTCGCCAAGCTGCTCGGCGGCGTGCGGCCACCGCTGACCCGATCGGTGCTCAAGGCCTTCCTCGGGCCGACGACGTTCACGACCCGGCCCGACGTGGTTACGTTCGTGCGGGATACCGTGCAGGCCGTCGACATCGGTTCCGCCTCATGGGCGGTGAAAAGCGTGGTGCCCGGCCGGCCCGACCAGCGTTCGCTGTTCGCGAACATCTCCACACCGGTCCTCGTCATCGCCGGCGCCGAGGACGCGACGTTTCCACTGCCCGAGACCATAGAAATGGCGCAGGCGATACCCCATGCCGCGGTTGCAGTGCTCGAAGGAGTCGCACACCTGGCGGGTCTGGAGAACCCGCCGCTGATCAACACGCTCATCGAGCAGTTCGTTTTCCGCGAGTAGCGTCGAGCCCATGGCTCAAGTGGAATTGCCGCCGCTGCACATGCGCCGGGATTCGTTCAGCCCGACCGCCGACCTCCGGCAGATCCGCGAGAGCGAGGGCGTCCGCGAGTTCACCAACGCGTTCGGGATGCGGTCGTACCTGATCACCCGGCACGAGGACATCAAGGCCGTACTGGCCGACCACGAGCGGTTCTCCAACGAGCGGCCGATCGGCTTCGCCGTACAGGGCGTGCCGCAGCCGTCCGCGGAAGAAGCGGCTACCAATCGGGCGGGCAACCTGCTCGGTCTCGACCCGCCCGAGCATGCGCGACTGCGCCGGATGCTGACACCGGAGTTCACCATCAGGCGGATGAAGCGCCTCGAGCCGCGCATCGTCGAGATCGTCGACGCACAACTGGACGCGATGCAAAGCTCCGGTGCGCCAATCGATTTGGTGGAGAACTTCGCGCTGCCGATCCCGTCGCTGGTGATCTGCGAACTGCTCGGCGTGCCGTATGACGACCGAGAGGACTTTCAGCGACGCAGCGCACGCCAGCTGGACTTCTCGGTGCCATTACCCGAACGGTTCGACCTGCAACGGCAGGGCCGTGCATATATGACCACGCTGGTCGCTCGTGCGCGACGCCAGCCGGGCGAGGACATCCTCGGCATGCTGGTGCGCGAGCACGGCGACGAGCTCACCGACGATGAGCTCATCGGTGTGGCGGGCCTTCTTTTGCTCGCCGGCCACGAGACCACGTCGAACATGCTCGGCCTCGGCGTCCTGGCGCTGCTGCGTCACCCCGACCAGCTGGCCGTGGTGCGCGAGGATCCCGATGCCGTCGGTCCCGCGGTGGAGGAACTGCTCCGCTGGCTTTCCATCGTGCAGACCGCGATTCCGCGGATCGCTACCACCGACGTCGAGGTCGCCGGCGTGCCGATCGTGGCCGGCAGCCTGGTCTTCGCGTCGCTGCCGTCGGGCAACCGGGACCCGGAATTCATCGGCGCGCCAGAGCTTCTCGACATTCGTCGCGGTGCACCGGGTCATCTGGCGTTCGGCCATGGTGTGCACCATTGCCTCGGCGCGCCGCTGGCCCGGATGGAGATGCGCATCGCGTTCCCCGCACTGCTGCGGCGGTTTCCGCGCCTGGCGCTGGCCGAGGATTTCGCTGATGTGCAGTTCCGGACCTGGAACTTCATCTACGGGTTGAAGTCGTTGGAGGTGAGTTGGTGAAAGTGCACGCCGACCGCGACGTCTGCATCCAGGCGGGCAACTGCGTGATGGTCGCAGACACCCTGTTCGACCAGGATGACGACGGCATCGTGGTTGTGCTCGTCGACGAAATAGCCGCAGGTGACGAGGACAAGGCGCGCGAAGCCGTCAAACTCTGCCCGTCGCAGGCGTTGAAGGTCGTCGACTAGCTTACGGCTGGCCGGGCAGCAGTCGGATCATCAAGCCGTTGGCCTCGGCCAGCAGGTTGCCGTCCGGGTCGCGCAGTTCGGCGTTGACGAACGCCTTGCGCCCCTCGGTCGTCCGCACCCAACCCCGTATCGTCAGCGGGGTGTCGATCGGCGTCACCTTGCGGTAGTCGACATGCAGGAATCCGGTGCGGCTGATGGGCCGTCCTGAGGCGTGGATCACCATGCCGAACATCGAGTCGAACATCAGCGGCAGCACGCCGCCGTGCACGGCGTAGTTGCCGCCGACGTGATAGCGGCTGAACTGCACGGTCAGCTCGACGGCTTCGGCGTCGAACTTCGTCACCGCATACGGCGGCATCAGCAGGCTGCCCGAACCGGGCAGCTCCGGCACCCTGTTCGCCGGGCCGACGCCTTCCGGCGCCTCGAACGGGTCGAGCAGCTTCACCAAATCTTCGGCGCGATCGGCGGCTTGCTCCCAGGTGTCGCTGTCGGGGTCGGCCGACACCGCGAGGTCCTGCGCCCTGCGCATAGCCGTCAGGAACCGTCCAAATCCCGGACCCGGTTGCGCCGCTTCGAAATTGGGGAATCCGCCGTGTCTGTCGTATTCGGGGTCGACCAGCCTTGGATCTTCACTGCTCATGCCTCGACTCCCGCTCGTCCCCTGCCCTGCGGGCGTGGGCCCACCGGTCCTCGCTTCGCTGCGATCCTCACTCGCGGTCGTCTTCGGTGCTCACGAGGCAGCCAGAATATCGCGGCGCACAATCGTCTGGTCCCGGCCGGGCCCGACGCCGATGCACGAGATAGGCGCGCCCGCAAGCTCTTCCAGCCGCAACACGTAGTCGCGTGCCTTTGCGGGCAGGTCGTCGAACTCACGCGCGCCGGAGACGTCCTCCCACCATCCCGGCATCTCCTCGTATATGGGCTCCGCGCGGGCGATGTCACTCTGCGTCATCGGCATGTCGTCGGTGCGCTTGCCGTTGACCGTGTACCCGACGCAGATCGGTACCGTCTCCAAGCTGGACAACACGTCCAGCTTGGTCAGGAAGTAGTCGGTGATGCCGTTGACCCGGGTCGCGTAGCGCGCGATCACGGCGTCGAACCACCCGCAGCGACGGCGCCTGCCCGTTGTCACCCCGAATTCCCCGCCGGTCTTCGACAGGTATTCGCCCATCTCGTCGAACAGCTCGGTCGGGAACGGACCCGAGCCCACCCGGGTGGTGTACGCCTTGAGGATGCCCAGCACCGTGGTGATGCGGGTCGGGCCGATTCCGGAACCCACGGCGGCCCCGCCGGCGGTCGGATTCGACGACGTCACAAAGGGATACGTGCCGTGGTCGACGTCGAGCAGGGTGCCCTGCGAGCCTTCCAGCAGCACCGTCTCTCCGTCGTCCAAGGCGACGTTGAGCAGACGCCTGGCGTCGGCGATGCGGTGTTTGAAGCCCTCGGCCTGGGTCAGCAGATTGTGCAGCACCTCGTCGGGCTCCAGCGCCTTGCGGTTGTAGATCTTGACCAGCACCTGATTCTTGAATTCCAGTGCGGCCTCGATCTTGCCGGCCAGCTGTGCCTCGTCGAGCACATCGGCGACGCGGATTCCGATGCGGGCGATCTTGTCCTGATAGCAGGGGCCGATGCCGCGGCCGGTGGTGCCGATCTTCTTGCTGCCCGCGTACCGCTCGACCACCTTGTCGATCGCGACGTGGTAGGGCATTAGCAGGTGCGCATCGGCGGAGATCAGCAAGCGCTCGGTGTCGACTCCGCGGTCTTGCAGACCCTGGAGCTCGTCGAGCAGCACCCCCGGGTCGACCACCACGCCGTTGCCGATCACGTTGGTGACGCCGGGGGTCAGGATGCCCGACGGGATCAGGTGCAGCGCGAAATTCTCACCGGTCGGCAGCACCACGGTATGGCCGGCATTGTTACCGCCCTGGTACCGCACGACCCATTGGACGCGGCCCCCGAGTAGGTCGGTGGCCTTTCCTTTGCCCTCGTCGCCCCACTGAGCGCCGATGAGCACGATTGCCGGCATGGCCCTGACCCCGCTTCACTCCTGGCTTATTGTGTCCAGCCGGTGAGCCACCCTATCCCAGCGGCGTGTCAGGAGGCGCTTTGATCACCGCCAACGTCGTGGTGTTGCTATTCGGCGGTCGACGATTGCCGCGGCCGCTGGCCGGCCTGGCGACGCAGGAGGCGGCCGGGCAGGACGACATCGATGCCGCCGCCGAGCGTTGCGGGCGGCTGATCGTGGTCGGCTCGGACGCCGACCTTGCCGCGGTGCTGACCCGGCTGCTGCGCACCGACCGGCTGGACGTCGAGGTCGGCCATGCCTCGGGCTGGCGCGCGGCGCGGCGGGCACGACGCGGCACCCCACGGCGGGTCCCGCTGATCCGCGACGATGCCGGCCACGTCATCGTCGGCGCCGCCGAATGGCGCGGCCGAGAGAATGCACCGCTGCACGGCGAGGCCGTCGTCGACGACATTCAGCTCTTCGACGGTGATGTCGCCGGCGTCCGGATCGAGCCGACCCACGCCATGCCGGGGTTGCGCGCGGCCGTCATCCGAGGGCCGCGGCGGCGTTGGGTGGTCGGCCGAGCCGCTCAACTCGGCACGACGGGTGCGGTGGTGGTGCGCGACGGTGTGGCCGGAGACAGAGTTGTTCGCCGATCCACGTTTTACCGCCACACACAGGGTTGGCTGCTGGTGAAATGACGCGGCCCGCGCTGAACACCACAGCAGACCGGTAGCTTCGTGACGTGAACGTTCCACTCGTGCGGGGGTCGGTGCGCCCGAGCCCGATCTTTCTGGCCATCGTGGCGATCACCGCGGCAGGCGGTGTGGCGGCCTGGCAGGCTGCGCGCGAGGTGGAACCGCTGGCCTACATCGGCGTCTTCACCTTCGTCATCGCGGGCTGGCTCGTGTCGCTGTGTCTGCACGAGTTCGCACACGCGTTCATCGCCTGGCGGTTCGGCGACCACGGTGTCGCGATGCGCGGCTACCTGACGCTCAACCCGTTCAAATACACCCACCCGGTGCTGTCGCTGGTGTTGCCGATCGTGTTCATCGCGCTCGGCGGCATCGGCGTGCCCGGCGGCGCGGTCTACGTGCGAACCGATTTCATGACCAAGGGCCAGAAGACCATCGTCAGCCTCGCGGGGCCGTTCACGAACGTCGCGTTCGCGGTGATCCTGCTGACGCTGACCGCGGTGTTCTACGACCCCGCCCACGGCGTCTTCTGGGCGGGCATGGCCTTTTCGGGCTTTCTCCAGGTGACCGCCGTCGTGCTGAACCTGCTGCCGGTGCCGGGCCTCGACGGCTACAGCGCGCTGGAGCCGCACCTGAGCGCGGATACGCAGCGGGCGCTGGCGCCGGCCAAGCAGTGGGGCCTGTTCATCCTGCTGTTCCTGTTCATCGGGACCCCGTTGAGCCAGTACTTCTTCTCGGTGGTGAGTTGGTTCGTCGACGTGTTCGGCGTATCACGATCGCTGGTGGGCGCGGGTAGTGCGCTCACCCGTTTCTGGTCCGCATGGTTCTAGGTGGTAAGGCACGCCTTGCGACATATGCGTCATTCCGCATAAATTGAACAGATGGGTGCGGGCCACGATCACGGAGGTGCCGACACCCGCGTCAGCCGGATGATCCTCGCCGCGGTCATCCTCTCCGTCTTCTTCGCCATCGAACTGACGACCGCGCTGCTGATCGACTCCATCGCACTGCTGGCCGACGCGGGGCACATGCTGACCGATCTCGTGGCGATGTTCATGGGCCTGACCGCGGTGCTGCTGGCCCGGCACGGCAGCGCGTCGCCGAAGCGCACCTACGGCTGGCACCGCGCCGAGGTGTTCACCGCGGTGGCCAACGCCGTGCTGCTGCTGTTCGTCGCGGGCTTCATCCTCTTCGAGGCGTTCGAGCGGCTCGGTGACGCGCCCGACGTGCCCGGTGTGCCGATGATCGTGGTCGCGCTCGCCGGCCTGCTCGCCAATGCGATCGTGGTGATGCTGCTGCGGTCGCAGTCCGCTGAGAGCCTCGCGGTCAAGGGCGCCTACATGGAGGTGGTCGCCGACACCGTCGGCAGCATCGGCGTGCTGATCGCCGGCATCGTCACCGTCACCACGCACTGGCCCTACGCCGATGTCGTGGTCGCCGTGTTCGTGGCGCTGTGGGTGCTGCCGCGTGCGTTCTCGCTCGCGCGGGCGGCGCTGCGCATCCTGTCCGAATCCTCGCCCAGCCACATCGACGTCGAGGAACTGCGCACGGCACTGTGCGCGGTCGAAGGCGTGACCGAGGTACACGACCTGCACGTGTGGACGCTGGTTCCCGGCAAGGACATGGTGACCGCACACCTGACGTCGACCGCCGATTCGGCCACGGTGCTCGACGAAGCCAAGGCCGTACTCACCGCCCGAGGGTTGGAACACGCGACGGTTCAGGTCGAACCGCCCGACGCGGCGGGCGACTGCAACTGCGAGGCGACCTGATAGGGCGACTAGTGAGGCCGATCGGTAGCGGTCAGCCCCGCTCGACGATCTTCTTGAGTCCGGCGAGCATCGCCTCCCAGTTCGCCGTGGAACGCTGCGCCTCCGCCTCGCTGCCGTTGTTGTCCTGGCTCAGCGAGACATGCGTGCCGCCGGAGCGCTCGTCCAACTCATAGGTCAGCGTGTGGTAGTTCTCCGGCTTGTCGGGTTGACCGGACAACGGGCTGAAGTGGCTCACCTTGAGCAGGCGGTTCTGCTGCACCTCGAGGATTTCGCCCTTGTCCTCGAAGGCTTTTCCGTTGTACTCGCCCTTCCAGAAGATCGGACTCCCCGGCCGCCAATCCGTCTCGACCCGGCTTCCGAAGAAGTACTGCGCGACTTTTTCCGGATCCGTCAGCGCCTCCCAGACCTCCGACGGCGTTGCGGACACATCCGTTTCGGCCCTCGCGATATATGATTCAGTCATATATCCAACAAGACCACGCCGGAGGTCCACCGTCAAGGACGACGAACGAACGGTGAACATGCTCGGCGCAGTCGTGCTCGGACTCACCGACGCGCTGGACGACGTGGCATCGCACGCGGGACTCGACCCCACGGCCGCGGCCGCGCTGGTCGCGATGCTGGATTTGGCGCGCGCCGGCTCGGTGCAGCGGTTGAGTCAGCTGATCGGGATTAGCCATTCCGGGACGGTGCGCCTGGTGAACCGGCTCGCCGCGGCGGGCATGCTCGAGCGCTCTGCGGGTCCGGACGGGCGCACCGTCACGCTACGGCTCACCCATCGGGGTCAGACGACCGCGCGTGGCATCCGTGCAGCGCGCCGGGCCACGATCGAGGCGACCTTGACCGAACTCACGGACCGACAACGCACTCAGCTGGGGGCGATCTGCGAGGCCATGATCGACAGCTTGACGAAGGCACGACTGGCGACGCGGCGCGCCGGCGACATCCCCAGCGGTGGGGCGCTGTGCCGGATGTGCGATCCCGTCGCGTGCGGGCGTCCCGACGGCCGCTGCCCGGCCGCGCGAACTGCCGCCGGCTAATCCGCCAGACCCAGCTCGCCGCGGGCCGCGGGATCGCAATCGTCGAGCAGATCCAGGCAGCGTGCGTGTTCGTCAGCTTCACCGATCGCGTCGGCGGCCTTGGCGAGGACGGCCACACACCGCAGGAACCCACGGTTGGGCTGGTGCGAATACGGCACGGGCCCAAAGCCCTTCCAGCCGTTTCGGCGCAACTGATCCAGACCGCGGTGGTAGCCGGTGCGGGCGTAGGCGTACGCGGTGATGACCTGTTCGTCGGCCAACGCGTTCTCGGCGAGCGCGGCCCACGCGACCGACGCGGTGGGATGGGCGGCGGCCACGATTGCCGGGTTCTCGTCGGCTTCGAGCTCCGCCTCGGCCGCGTTGTCGCCGGGTAGCAGGGTCGGATCCGGTCCCAGGAGATCACCCATACGCGTCATGGGCCCATTGTGCTCCTGCGCCAATTAAGCTCGAGCAGAGACCGTCGGCCGTGCCGACCGGGAGCGGACGTCGGCCGAGCCGACCGAAAGCGGAGGACTAGCTGTAGGGATGTCGAACCCATCTGGGCCCGACCAGGGACATGAGCCGGCCGCGGACGCAGTGACATCCGCCGACAGCGCCCCGACCGAGGCCGCCCCGGCCGTCGGCGACGACCAGGCGGAGCGGCGGTACACCGCGCCGTCTGGGATGGACTCGTCGGCGACGAAGTTCATCGAACGCACGCCCGACCCGGCGACGGAGATCATCTCCACCCCTACCGAACCCATCAACTCGGGCAAACCGGTTGCACCACAGATGATTCCGCCCCGCGGAGACGGCCCGACGGCGCCGGGCCGGCGGCGCAGCTGGGGCTGGGTGGTGGCGCTCATTCTGGTGATCGCGGCGCTGGCCGCCGTGGCGATACTGGGCACGCTGCTGCTGACGCGCGGCTCCAACTCGAGCGCCTCGCAGGAGGACAAGGTCCGTTCGACGATCGAGAATTTCGACGTCGCGGTGCAGAGGGGCGATCTGGCCACGCTGCGCACCATCACCTGCGGGGCCACGCGCGACAGCTACGTCAAGTACGACGACCGCGCGTGGGCCGACACCCACGCCAGGGTGGCGGCGGCCAAGCAGTATCCGGTGGTGGCGAGCATCGACCAGGTGGTCATCAACGGTGACCATGCAGAGGCCAATGTCACGACGTTCATGGCCTACGCGCCGCAAACCCGGTCCACCCGCAGTTTCGACCTCCAGTTCCGCGATGATCAGTGGAAGATCTGCCAGTCCCCGAACAGCTGACGCGGGCGCTGAATTGCCGGCTCAGCCGGCAGACACGCTGCGGCCTGCGCTGTGCAGGTCGTTGCACGCCTCGACGACGCGCTCGGCCATGGCTGCCTCGGCCTTCTTCATATAGCTGCGCGGGTCGTAGGCCTTTTTGTTGCCGACCTCGCCGTCGACCTTGAGCACCCCGTCGTAATTGCTGAACATGTGGCCCGCGACTGGGCGGCTGAATGCGTACTGCGTATCGGTGTCGACGTTCATCTTGACCACGCCGTACCGCAGCGACTCCTCGATCTCGGACTTCAACGATCCGGAGCCGCCATGGAACACGAAGTCGAAAGGCTTTGCGTCGGAAGACAATCCGAGCTTGGCGGCGGCCACCTTTTGGCCCTGCGCAAGGATGTCGGGGCGCAGCTTGACGTTGCCCGGCTTGTACACACCGTGCACGTTGCCGAACGTCGCGGCCAGCAGATAATGGCCGTGCTCGCCTGCACCGAGCGCCTCGATCGTCTTCTCGAAATCCGCTGGTGTGGTGTAGAGCTTTTCGTTGATCTCGGCCTCGACGCCGTCCTCTTCGCCGCCGACGACGCCGATCTCGATCTCCAGGACGATCTTGGCTGCGGCCGCGTCCTTCAGCAGTTCCTTGGCGATCGTCAGGTTCTCGTCGATCGGCACCGCCGAGCCGTCCCACATATGCGACTGGATGAGCGGGTTGCCGCCGTCTGCCACCCGCTTCTGTGAGATCGCCAGCAGCGGCCGCACGTAGGTGTCCAGCTTGTCCTTCGGACAGTGATCGGTGTGCAGCGCGACCGTGATGGGGTAGCGCTCTGCGACGACGTGGGCGAACTCGGCCAGTGCCACCGCGCCGGTGACCATGTCCTTGACGCCCAGCCCGGAGCCGAACTCCGCGCCGCCGGTCGAGAATTGGATGATGCCGTCACTGCCCGCATCGGCGAAACCCTTCAGCGCAGCGTTGATCGTCTCCGAGGAGGTGCAGTTGATGGCGGGAAACGCATACGAGTCCTCCTTGGCGCGGGCGAGCATCTCGGTATAGACCTCTGGGGTGGCGATGGGCATGACGGGTCCTCTCGCGTGCGCGGCAGTCGTACCCGCAGTATCTCAAGAGCGGACGCGCTCAGCAGCGCGTCGGTCGCACGCCGGTATCTTGGGGAGCCATGACCACCACCACGACGGTGATGTTGATGCCGGACTTCCTGGACCCGATCAAGCTCATCGGCTACTTCGGGGCCTGGGCGCTGATCGGGTTGCTGGTGGTGATCTTCATCGAGTCGGGCGTGCTGTTCCCGGTCCTTCCCGGCGACACGCTGCTGTTCGTGGCCGGCATGCTGGCCGCAGGGACCGCGGCGGCGGGCAAGGCTGATTTCGCGCTGTGGCAGCTGCTGGTCTTCATCCCTATTGCCGCCATCCTGGGCGGGCAGGTCGGCTACTTCATCGGCCGGTACGTCGGCACCCACATGTTCAAGCCCAATTCGCGCATCCTCAAACAGCGCTATCTGGACGAGGCACACGCGTTCTTCGAACAGCGGGGGCCGTTTGCGATCGTGATCGCGCGGTTCGTGCCGATCGTGCGGACGCTGGCGCCGATCACCGCGGGCGCCGCCAGGATGGGCTACGCCGTGTTCACCCTCTTCAATGTCATCGGCGCCGTCGTGTGGGGCGTCGGCCTGACGCTCCTCGGCTATGGGCTGGGTCAGTTCGAAATAATCCAGAAGCTGCTCGAGCCGATCTTCATCCTCATCGCGCTCGCCTCCATCACACCGATGATCATCGAGTGGTACAAGCGGCGGAAGGCCTCCCGCGCGGTCGCGCCCGCTGAGGATTAACCGGGCCAGCGGCCGCCCTCGTGGTGGATCCGGCCGTCGACCTCGTGCAGCGGTCGCCCGCCGCCGCCCCAACGCCGGGCGATGATCTCGGCGGCAATCGACACCGCCGTCTCCTCGGGCGTGCGCGCGCCGAGATCGAGCCCTATCGGGCTGGCGAGCCTGGCCAGTTCGGACTCCTTCACGCCGGCCTCCCGCAGCCTGGCCATCCGATCGGTATGCGTGCGGCGGGATCCCATCGCGCCCACATAGCCGACCTCGGGCAGCCGCAGCGCGACCTCCAGCAACGGAACGTCGAACTTCGGGTCGTGGGTGAGCACGCAGATCACGGTGCGGCCGTCGATCTCGCCCGCCTCGCTTTGGGCGGCCAGATACCGGTTGGGCCATTCGACGACGACTTCGTCGGCGGTGGGGAAGCGGGCCCGCGTCGCGAACACGGCACGGGCGTCGCACACGGTGACCCGGAAGCCGAGCAGCGACGCCTGCCGTGCCAGTGCGGCCGCGAAATCGATGGCACCGAAGATCAGCATCCGCGGTCGCGGCGCATAACTTGCCACGAACACTTCCATGCCCGCACCGCGCCGCTGTCCGTCGGGGCCGTAGGTCAGCACTTCGCTCTCTCCCGCGGCCAGCAGGCCTGCGGCGTCGTCCGCGACCGCGGCGTCTGCGCGCGTCGAACCCAAAGTCCCTCGCGCCGAACCGGATCCGACGATCAGCCGCCGTCCCACGAGGTCAGTGTCGGGATGGGCGATGACGGTGGCCACCGCGACCGGCCGGTGGTTGGTGATGTCGTCGGCGACGGCGCCGAGCTCGGGAAAGGTGCTGCGCGAAATGGGTTCGACGAAGACGTCGATGATGCCGCCACAGGTGAGCCCCACCGAGAAGGCGTCGTCATCGGAGATCCCGTAGCGTTCCAGGCGCGGGATGCCGTCGCGCACAACGTCATTGGCCAGCTCGTAGACCGCACCTTCGACGCAGCCGCCCGACACCGAACCGCTCGCCGCACCGTCGGGTGCCACCACCATCGCCGCACCGGGCGGCCTGGGAGCTGACCGGAATGTCCGCACCACCGTGCCCAAGCCCGCGGTGCCACCCGCCTCCCAGACGGCCATCACGTCGGCCAGTACGTCACGCATGTTGCCCCTCCAGCGCACGGATCAGGCTCGCGGCGTCCCACGGGCCCTTGTGCCGCTTGCCGTTGACGAAGAAGGTCGGCGTCGAATTGAGATCCATCACCTCGGCGTCCTGCGCGTCGTCCTGTACGTGGTGAAGCACCTTCGACGCGTGGACGCGGACATCCTTGTCGAACTGTTCGATGTCGCAGCCGATGCTGACCGCGTACCGGTACATGTCCGACCACTCCAGGTCGTCGGAATGGGCGAACAGGGTGCGCGATCACTTCGGCGACCAATTGCGCTACGTGTGGCGACATTTGCCGCTCGAACGGGTGCATCCGCGGGCGTTCGACGCGGCCCGCGCAAGCGAGGCGGCGGCACTGCAAGGAAAGTTCTGGGAGATGTCGCGCACCCTGTTCGCCCATTCCGACGACCTGGAGTGGTCGGACATGTACCGGTACGCGGTCAGCATCGGCTGCGA
>LZSH01000464.1 GCA_001665255.1 Mycobacteriaceae bacterium 1482268.1
ATCGACGGCTCCACCGGCTCATTCGCGTGGTCGGCGACCGCACGCCAGCCCCAGTACGCGAATGCGGGCCGCAGCCGCTTGCCCCCGCGCAACACGAACTCTTCGAGCGCCGCGGTGAGTTCGGCGTACTCGGTGCCGATGTAGGCGCACTGGCTGCGGCGCTCGTCGAGATACCCCCGCAGTTGGTCCGTTACGGCGCCGGCCAACTCGACGGCTGACGGTGCCGCTGTATCCACGCTCAGCGCCGCGCCCCTTTCCGTCGAAATCCTGGCCCCGCGAATTGCCTTCAGAGTAGAGCCCGATCCGGGCTTTGTAGCAAGCCCGGCGGTGCTCAGTCCCGTTGCGTGGTCGTCGGGTCGGCGAAGCGGGGCGACTGGTCGCGGTTCACCCATGCCAGCGCGGCCAGGATGCCCGCCACCAGGAACGACGCCAGCGTCAACCAGATCGCCGCCCCGGTGAAAGAGCGTGCGCTCGGGTCGGTGTAGCGCGCCTGAGCCGACATCGTGCTCACCACGCCGGGTTTGAGCTTCCACTCGACGACCTCAGCGGCCACCTGGTCGCCATTGGTCGAGGTCACCTCGCCGGGAAACGAGACGGACAGCGACACATCAGCTTCCGGATCGGTCAGCGACGTCAGATCCGCGCGACCGTCGAGGATCACCAGATCGCCGGCGCGCCGAAGCGACAGGTCCACCCCCGCGGCGTCGCGGTTCATGTTGGCCAGCTGCGGCAGCTCGGCGAATGTCAGATCGGAGAACACAGCCTGCGATCCGACGTAGTCGTCCCTGTCGTAGTCCGATATCGCCACCTTGTTGCTGAACGGAAGGTTGTTGAGCAGCTGCGGACCCTTGTCGTCGGCTGCGCGGGGCTTGGCGGCGGCGACGATCTGTCCCGACACGCGGTCGTCGGGGGAGACGGTGATGCTTGCCCTGACCCGAACGCAGCCGACGGCCGTCGGAACGATCAGCACCAGCAACACAATCGCCAGCAGGCGGATTCTGCGGCGGTTGGACACGAGGTCATCGTGCCAGACCCGGACGGTCAGAGCGGCAGAGACCGCCCGAGAATCGCGAACGGCCGGGGATCGCCTGCGAAGTGGTAGCCGCGGATGACGTCGGTGAACCCCAGCCTGCGGTAGAGCCGCCAGGCCCGGTTCGACTCGCCGTTGATCTCCGGCGTGGACAGCAGCACGTTGGCTTCCGCCCGGCCGGCGAGCAACCTGCGCGTCAGCGCTTCACCCAGACCGCGACCCTGTGCCCGCGGATGGATGTGCAACTCCGTCAGCTCGAAGTAGCTCGACATGAGTTCGGTGATCCGGGACCGGTCGGCGCCCACCCGCTGTAGCCCGGCGATCACCTGCTGCTGCCACCACTGGTCGGGCGCGCCGCAGTAGCCGTACGCGACACCGACGATCGGTGCCGCGGTCAGCCCGGCCGGCGCCGCCGCGGTGTCGGGCGTATCGGGCGCCTCCACCGCCGCGACGGCCCGCCAGCCGTCCCGTCGGGTGTGCTCGAGCCACATCGCCGCCCGCTGGTCCTCGGTGCCTCGCGGATAGCGCATCGCGTCGACGTAGACGCCGAGTGCGTCGGTCAGCCGCGCCTGCATGTCGGCCGGCGACAGATCAATGAGAAATGTCGCCAACTTCCCTCTCCGCCTTCCTGCGCGTTCGTGAGGTTGATCCGGGGAGCCAGTGCCATTATCGGCATCGCGAGCCGGTGGGTCACGGCGACGGTGAACGTCATACAATCGGGGTCGCGAACTGGGTGGTACGGCTCAGATTCACCTCGTATCATGACTGTTAGGTGTCCGCGAAGGCGGGCATATGCGGCGTTGAAGACCAAGCGACGGGCGGCAAGGAGGGACGCATGCCACTCTCCGATCATGAGCAGCGCATGCTCGATCAGATCGAGAGCGCGCTCTATGCCGAGGATCCCAAGTTCGCGTCGAGCGTGCGCGGCGGTAGCCTTCGGGCGCCCTCGGCTCGGCGTCGGCTGCAAGGCGCGGCGCTGTTTGTGATCGGTCTGGCGATGCTGGTGTGCGGCGTGGCCTTCAAGGCCACCATGATCGGCAGCTTCCCGATCCTGTCCGTGTTCGGCTTCCTGGTGATGTTCGGCGGCGTCGTGTTCGCGATCACCGGCCCCCGCATGACCGGTGGCCGCGACCGGTCCGGCATCGAGCCGGGGGCCGCACGGCAGAAGCGGGCCAAGGGCTCGGGTGGGTCGTTCACCAGCCGGATGGAAGACCGCTTCCGCCGCCGCTTCGACGAATAACGCACCTATCACGGTGGGGTAGCCAATTCGGCTACCCCATTTTTTATGCCCGCATCCCCCACTGCGCCCCACCGGGGCTTGAGCTGCATGTTTGTCCAGCACTGCGCCTGCCTCGACCAACCGGTCAACCCACTATGTCCCTAACCGTGGGGAAATTGCTGCGACATTTGCTGGCGTTTGGCACAAAGTGGGGGATTGTGGGGTAAAGTGGCGTGTGTTGGAGCGACCGGGGCTCCTTCACCTGGCTTCACCTGGCGGGAGGTGGCGAGATGTTCCTCGGCACCTACACGCCAAAGCTCGACGACAAGGGGCGGCTGACGCTGCCCGCCAAGTTCCGCGACGCGCTGG
>LZSH01000465.1 GCA_001665255.1 Mycobacteriaceae bacterium 1482268.1
CAGGAGCTTGGAGGTTATGTGGAGATCGGCTGGAGATTGCAGGTAGGGGGCTGCGGTCTACTTCTGGATGCGGTCCGGGCGGGTGTAGACGTTCATCGACTCGCCGCGCAGGAACGCCACCAGGGTCACGCCGGACTGGCTGGCGAGATCCACGGCGAGCGACGACGGCGCGGAGACCGCGGCGAAGACGGGGATGCCTGCCATCACGGCCTTCTGGGTGAGTTCGAACGAGGCGCGTCCGCTGACCAAGAGCACGGCTCCGGTGAGCGGGATCCTGTTCTGCTCGACGGCCCAGCCGATCACTTTGTCGACGGCGTTGTGCCTGCCGATGTCTTCGCGGACGGCCAGCAGGCCGCCGCTGGTGTCGAACAGCGCGGCGCCGTGCAAGCCGCCGGTGCTGGCGAACACCTTCTGTTCGATGCGCAGCAGGTCGGGCATGGCAGACAGGGTGTTCGCCTTGACCTGGGAGGCGTCGTCGCCGGGCGAATAGCGGCTGGTGGTGCGGACCGCATCCAG
>LZSH01000466.1 GCA_001665255.1 Mycobacteriaceae bacterium 1482268.1
CGACCAGCTCTTAGCGCGGCACGTGGAAGGCGACCAGCGCGGCGCTGCTGAGTGCCAGCTGATCCCACGGTACGGCGGTTCGCAACACTGCGATGGCCGAGGTCGGGAACTTCGTCGAGATATGTTCGGCTGCAGTGCTATTGCTGCCGTCCGGGGTCGCCAGACCGAGAGCCACCGATGACATCGCCGGTTCGTGGCCGATCACCAGAAGGGTCTCCACGCCCGCGCCGACGCGGTTGATCTCGTCGATCACCGCGCCGGGCGTCGCGTCGTACAACCGGTCGACGTAAGTCACCGGCGCGTCGATACGGGTCCGCGCGAGCGTCTGACGGGTGCGGGTGGCCGTTGAGCACAGCACCGCGTCGACCGCGGGCGTGTGGGTGCGCAACCAGTCGCCGGCCAGTGCCGCCTCCCGTTCGCCGCGCTTGGCCAGTGGACGCTCATGGTCGGACACACCGACCGGATAGTCCGACTTCGCGTGCCGAAGCAACAGCAACGTGCGATAGCGGTCGGCCATCTGTTCACCGTAGGGCATGCCGACGCACGTCCCTGGACTTGTCGGCGACCCGACCTACACTCGCCACACCTAAGCAACAAACCGGCGTCGAAGGGGGGTCGAGATGCGATTCGTGCACACCGCCGACTGGCAGCTCGGGATGACCCGCTACTTCCTCAACGGCGAAGCCCAGCCCCGGTATTCGGCCGCCCGCCGGGATTCGGTCGCAGCTCTGGGAGCCCTGGCCGAGGACGTGGGCGCGGAGTTCGTCGTGGTCGCCGGCGACGTGTTCGAGCACAACCAGCTGACCCCCCGCGTCGTCAGTCAGTCGCTGGAGGCCATGCGGGGGATCGGCGTTCCGGTTTACCTTCTGCCGGGCAACCACGATCCGCTCGACGCGTCATCGGTCTACACCAGCGCGCTGTTCACCGCCGAATGCCCGGACAACGTCACGGTTCTCAATCGAGCGGGTGTTCACCAGGTGCGTCCCGGGGTGGAGATCGTCGCGGCCCCCTGGACGTCGAAGGCGCCGACCACCGACCTCGTCGCCGGGGTGATCGACGATCTGCCCGCTGACGGGACCACCCGCGTCGTGGTCGGCCATGGCGCCGTCGACATCTTGGTGCCCGACAAGGACAGGCCATCCCTGATTGAGCTGTCAGCCGTGGAACGGGCTATCGCCCGTGGAGCGGTGCACTATGCCGCGTTGGGCGACAAGCACTCCCGCATGCAGGTCGGTGCGACGGGCCGCATCTGGTACTCGGGTTCACCGGAGGTCACCAACTACGACGACATCGAACCCGACCCCGGCCATGTGTTGGTGGTCGACATCGATGAGGCCGATCCCCGCCGGCCCGCACGTGTCGAGGCCCGGCGGGTGGGCCGCTGGCGGTTCGTGACCCTGCATCACGCGGTGGACAGCGGCCGCGATGTCACCGACCTCGACATCAACCTCGACCTGCTGCCTGACAAGGAACGCACCGTCGTTCGGTTGGCGCTGACCGGCTCGCTGACCGTGACCGACAAGGCGACGTTGGATGCCTGCCTGGACAAGTACGCGCGGCTGTTCGCGGCACTCGGGCTGTGGGAGCGGCAATCCGAGATTGCGGTGATCCCGGCCGACGGCGAATTCGACGATCTCGGCATCGGCGGGTTCGCCGCCGCCGCTGTCGACGAACTGGTCGCCGCGGCACGTTCCGACGGCGAGGACGGCGACGATGCCACCGCGGCCCTGTCGCTGTTGCTGAGACTGGTCGACAGGGGTGTGGCATGAAGCTCCACCGTTTGGTGCTCACCAACTACCGCGGCATCACCCACCGCGAGATCGAGTTCCCCGACCGCGGGGTGGTGGTGGTCTGCGGCGCCAACGAGGTCGGCAAGTCGTCGATGATCGAGGCGCTCGACCTGCTGTTGGAGGCCAAGGACAGGTCGACGAAGAAGGAAGTCAAGCAGGTCAAGCCGACCCACGCCGACGTCGGTGCCGAAATCACCGCTGAAATCAGCACGGGCCCCTATCGATTCGTCTACCGCAAAC
>LZSH01000467.1 GCA_001665255.1 Mycobacteriaceae bacterium 1482268.1
GGCGGCACGTACCAACGCCATCGTGGCGCCGACGTTGACTTTGCGAGCCAGGTCGGGATTGCGGTACAGCGTCGGCGGAATGACGGCGGCGAGGTGAACGATCGCCGACGGCGACACGGCAGATAGCAGACGATCGACCTCGGCGGAATCGGTCAGGTCCGCCCAGCGCACCTCGACACCGTCGGGCAGGGCTTCGGCCTTCTTGCGATTGGCGGGCGTGTCGAGATCCGCTACCACAACGTGCCGGCCGTGGCCCGCCAGCTGCTTGACGGTTTCGGACCCCACCAGACCGAATCCGCCCGTGACGAGAACTGTGTCCGTCATCCGTCCCCCTCGCATGGAAATGACATTCTCAGGATCGGAGAGTACCATATTCGCTGGTAATCCCAGTTGGCGGGTACTTTGCGTCCGCCTTGGGTATGCGAGTTCAAGACTAGGACGCAGGGGAAGCTGATGGGCGACAACGAGGTTGACTCGATCGGTAGGGACGATCCCACCAAGTGGGATCCTGTTTTCACCGAGCAGATCAAGAACTGGGTCGGCCCGCTTGTCAAGCGATACTTCCGGTCGGAGGTGCACGGCCTGGAAGCGATTCCGTCTGCAGGCGGCGCCTTGCTGGTATCGAACCACTCCGGCGGCATGCTGACTCCCGACGTGATGATTTTCGCGCCGGCGTTCTACGACAAGTTCGGCTTCGACCGCCCGGTCTTCACGCTCGCGCACTCCGCGCTGTTCATCGGGCCGATGGGCGACTGGCTGCACCGTGCCGGCGTCATCGAGGCAACGCGGGAAAACGCCGAGAAGGGGTTGCGGGCAGGCGCACTCGTGCTGGTCTTTCCCGGCGGTGACTACGACTCCTATCGCCCGACCTTCGAGAACAAGATCGATTTCGCCGGCAGGAAGGGGTACGTGCGAACCGCGATCGAGTCCGGTGTGCCAATTGTGCCGATGGTGTCGATCGGCGGGCAAGAGATGCAGCTTTTCATCACACGCGGGAATTGGCTGGCGAAACGCTTAGGACTGAAGCGACTGAGAGCCGAGATTCTCCCGGTCAGTTTCGGATTCCCGTTCGGCTTCAGCGTGTTTTTTCCGCCTAACCTTCCCCTGCCGACGAAAGTGGTCACACAGGTGTTGGAGCCAATCAACGTCATCAAGGAATTTGGCGAGGACCCCGATGTCGAAGCGGTCGACGCTCATGTGCGCGAGGTGATGCAGGACGCGCTCGACGAGCTGGCAAAGAAGCGCCGTTTCCCGATCCTGGGCTAGCCGACCGGTTTGGCGGGTGCCATGGCCGTGCCGACAGTGCCGAGATCGCCCGGAAGTCCTGCGGCCCGGCGGATTTCGGCCAACCCGTGCACCATCGCGTCGGTTGCCTCGTGCACGTCGTCGAACGTTCGGTCATCGGAGAGTATCGAGATATCCACCTGGTCGACGTAACTCCAGACCGTCATGTTGAAGGCGCTGCCTGCAGACAGGACCCCGATCGAGTAGATCTCGGTGACTGGCGCGCCGCCGATGTGTCCCCGTTCTCGGGGCCCCGCCACGTTGGACACCGCGACATTCATGATGCTGTTGTGGCCGGCGTGCTTGGACTGCCAGCGAAACAGTCTCGGGGCGAATGCCGCCGGCAGGTACTCCATGAGCTTGCCCTGCAGCTCCGGGCCCATCAGTTCGTAGTTCTCCTTGGCGCGCGACGTCGCGACAGACGTCAATCGCACTCGCGCGAGCGGGTCGTCGATGTGTACCGGAAGCGACACCGACAACCCGCCGATCTGGTTTCCGGTGATTCGGTCGGTCGACTTGTCGGTCGCCACCGGAACCGACGCCAAGATCGGCTGGTCGGCGCGACCGTCGTAGCGCAGCAACAGTTCTCGCAGACCCCCTGCGGCCATTGCCAAGATGATGTCGTTGAAGGTCACCTCGAGGTGTTTGGCGGTCTCCTTGACATCGGCCAGCGACAACGACGCCGTCGCGAACGTCCGCACGGGGGAGACGACGTGGTTGAGGAACGTCGGCGGCGCCTTGAACATCTTCGCCATATCGGGGTGCTCGCCGTATTCGCGGGAGCGGCGGCGGACCCGGGCGACTCCCCGGGTGGCGTCACGGACCAGGGTCGGCAGGGCCGCCAGATTCTGGACGTGGTCACGGGCGGCTGACCGCAGCAACTCGTCCTTCGACGGCGGTGCGCACGTCACGTAGTCGTCGCGTTCGTCCTGCTCCGCACCGGCCAGGTCCATCAGCCGGGCGAGCAAGTTGGCCGAGGCGACTCCGTCAGCCAGCGTGTGGTGCACCTTGCCGATCAAGGCGAAGCGGTCGTCGGCCATGCCCTCGGCGAAGTGGAATTCCCACAGCGGCCGATTGCGGTCCAACGGCGTGCTGGCGATCTCGCCGATGACCTGATCGAGTTCGCGGCGACCGCCGGGGCTGGGCACCTGCACCCGGCGCAGGTGGTAGTCGAGATCGACCTCGCAGTTCTCCATCCACATCGGGTGGTGCATCTTGTACGGGATGTCGACGAGCTGATAGCGCAGCGGGTCGAGCAGGTGCAGGCGACGCTGGATCGTCCGGCGGAACACCTCGAAGGTGAAGTCGCCGTCATACTGGGCGGCGTTGATGATCGCGACCTTGAGCGTGTGCGTGTGCAAGTTGGGGGTCTCGCTGTAGAGCAGCATGGCGTCCATGCCGTTGAGTCGCTTCACGCCCCACCCCTTTTCGCCGTCGCCAGCTCCATGCAACCACCCGGGTGGCCGAGGGCTGGTGACTTTGGACGACTCAGTGGCTCCAGCCCTCGGCGGACTGTTCGTCGAAGGTGCGGTCGATGCGTTCGAACCGGCGGCGAATCGATTCGCGCGAGACACGATGGGGCAGAATGTAAAGCCGATTGGCAATGACGGCGTCGGCGGTCAGACGCGCGACGTCCTCGCTGCGCACGTCAGCATCGGTTGGCGTCATCATCGGCACCAGTCCCCGCACGATTTCGTCCGCGTGCGCACTGCGGGCGCCGTAGTCGCCACTGCGGCTGCGCTCGGAATTGGCCATCAGAGGCGTGTCGACGATCATTGGGCAGAGCACCGAGACCCCGATGCCCTCGCCCTTCAGTTCGCGGGACAGGCCCTCGGCCAGAGCGACCACGCCGAACTTGGCGACGGAGTACGGCCCGAGGCCGGCATTGCCAACCATGCCGGCGAACGACGACGTAAACATGATGTGTCGATCCCCGCCTTGCTGGCGAAGGCGCGGCAGGAACGCTTCGACGCCGTGGATCGGTCCCCACAGGTCGACGTCGATCACCCAGCGCCAGTCGCCATGGGTGATATCGGCGATGGGTCCGGCGTAGGCGATGCCCGCATTGTTGAAGACCAGGTTCACCTCGCCGAGCAATCGGAACGCTTCGTCGGCGAGACGCTCGACGGCCTCGAGCTTGGTGACGTCGCAGACGACGCCGTGGGCCTCGGCGCCCTGGGCGCGCAACTGCTCGACGGCGGTGTCCAACGCGCGTTGGTCGATGTCGGCCAGTACGACGCGCGCGCCGCGGCGCGTGAACTCCTTGGCCGATGCCCGACCGATACCGCTCGCCCCGCCGGTGATCACCGCGCCGCGCCCCTCGAATGTCTCCACGGCGCGAAGACTATCCGCCTGCAGACTCAGGCGATAGCGTCGATCGCCGCACGGATGTCGAGGTCGGTGAATGCCGCCGAATACCGTTGCACCAACGCCAGACAGACGCCCGGGGATTGCCACGCGTCGCCGCCGGACGTCACCTCCGAGTGGATTGACTGGTTCGTCGCGAAGCTCCGGCCGCCGCATACCTGACGCCGCGTCCCCGTGCCCACGCCAGCCGCCGACGTTTGAGGAGACCGGTTGATGGGCACGACAGCGTGGAGAGTCAAGCGCTGACGTCAGGGGTGAACGCGATGAAACTCGGCGATCTTACGGGCCTGATCGAGAAGCCGATCGCCGCCGTCTCGAGCGTCATGAACACTCCCAATTCCGCGGGCCGGTATCGCCCGTTTTACTTACAGAATCTCATCGACGCGCTGCGTGGGGGCAGTCTGGAAGACGCCGTCGGTGACAGGGTCATCGTGATCACGGGCGGGTCGTCGGGTATCGGCGAGGCCACCGCCAAGAAGGTCGCCGCGGCTGGTGGCAAAGTCGCACTCGTCGCCCGTACGCGCGAAAACCTGCAGAAAGTCGCCGATGACATCGGCGCAGCCGGTGGTGCTGCGCAGGTGTATCCGTGCGACTTGTCTGACATGGATGCCATCGCCGAAATGGCTGACAAGGTGCTCGCCGACCTGGGCCGGGTAGACATCCTGGTCAACAACGCTGGGCGATCGATTCGTCGATCGCTGGAGTTGTCGTATGACCGCATCCACGACTATCAGCGCACCATGCAGCTGAACTATCTCGGTGCGGTGCAGCTGATCCTGAAATTCGTTCCCGGCATGCGCGAGCGGCAGTTCGGTCAGATCATCAACGTCTCTTCGGCCGGAGTGCAGACTCGTGCGCCGCGATTCGGTGCCTACATCGCCAGCAAGGCCGCCCTGGATACGCTGTGCGACTCACTGCAGGCCGAGACGATCGAAGACAACGTCCGATTCACCACCGTCCACATGGCGCTGGTCAAGACCCCGATGATCAGCCCGACGACGGTCTATGACAAGTTCCCGACCTTGACGCCGGATCAGGCCGCGGGCGTGATCGGCGACGCGCTGGTGCACCGACCGCGGCGCGTCAGTTCGCCCATGGGGCAGTTCGCCTCCCTGGCCGACGCGGTCAACCCGATGGTGATGGACTTTGTGCGTAACCGCGCCTTCAACATGTTCGATGATTCGGCCGCCGCGCGAGGCAGCGACTCACCCGACGACGGCGACAAGCTGGATAGCCGCAGCGAGAACTTCGTGCGCGCCACTCGTGGAATCCACTGGTAGGCAATGATGAGCCTGCCCTCTCCGACTGGTAGCGACACCACTGTCGTGGTCACCGGCGCCTCCTCCGGTATCGGCACCGAACTCGCCCGCGGACTCGCGCGGCGCAATTACGAGTTATTGCTCGTGGCACGACGCCGCGACCGCCTTGATGAGCTGGCAAACGAGCTGCGCAGCGCACACGACGTCGCGGTGGAGGTGGCCCCGCTCGACCTCGGCGATGACGCCGCTCGCGCGGAACTGAGCGCTCGTCTGGCCGGCGAGGAATTCGGTGGCCTATGCAACTGTGCGGGGTTCGGTACCAGCGGCGCCTTCCACACCCTGCCGCTGGAGCGCGAACGCGAAGAGGTCATCGTCAATGCCCTGGCATTGATGGAGCTGACGCACGCAGCTCTGCCGGGCATGGTGCGCCGCGGCGCCGGTGCGGTTCTGAATGTCGCTTCGATCGCGGCCTTCCAGCCGATGCCGGGGATGGCCGTCTACTCGGCGACCAAGGCGTTCGTGCAGACGTTCTCCGAAGCGGTGCACGCAGACTTGGACGGCACCGGCGTGTCCTGCACGGTGCTGTGTCCGGGTCCGGTGCCCACCGAGTGGGCCGACATCGCCGACGCGCAGCAGTGGAGCATCGCAATTGCCCAAGTTTCTCCGCGCGATGTCGCCGAAGCCGGAATCAACGCCATGCTGGCGGGCAAGCGCACTGTGGTACCCGGCATCGTCCCGACGGCGGTCAGCTTCGCCGGCCGCTTCACTCCGAGGACCGTGCTGCTCCCCGCCCTTCGCTTGGCCAACCGACTGACGCGGTGAGCGAGGCGAGCGTTGCCGGTTGCCGCTACTTGAGGCAGCTGCCGCCGTCGACCGGCAGTGCGACGCCGGTGATGTAGCGTGACTCGTCCGATGCCAGGAACAGCACGGCGTTGGCGACGTCCTCGGGTTCGACCCAACCGATGGGGAGCGTGTGCATCAGCTGGCCGACGACCTTCATGTCGTCGGGGCCCGGGTTTTCCAGATCGGGACGGAACAGCTTCATCGTGCCCTCGTTCATGAACAGCGGGGTGTTCACGTTCGTGGGGCACACCGAGTTGACGCGGATGTTCTGTGCGCCGAGCTCGACGGCGAACGTCTTCATCACGCCGAGGACGCCGTGCTTGGCGGCGATGTAGTGGCCGGTGTGCGGGTATGCCTTCAGACCGCCGACCGAGCTGGTGAGGATTATCGAGCCGCCGTTGCCGCCGGCGAGAATATGCGGGACGCCGGCCTTGACCGTTTTCCACACACCGCCGAGGT
>LZSH01000468.1 GCA_001665255.1 Mycobacteriaceae bacterium 1482268.1
GGGCGCAATGTCTTCCCCGACAAGCGCGTTCACCAAAGTCGACTTGCCGGCTTTCAGCGTTCCGGCGAGCGCGATGCGGATCGGCTGGTTGAGCCGGCGGCCGATTCGGTCCAGCTCGTTGTGGACGTCGGGACGTTGGCGATACGCCGGATCCGCCCTGTACGCCTGAATGGTGCCGCCCAGGATCGCGCGCACCTGATCGCTTGTGCTCATAGTCAATGAGCAGCTTATTCACCTGCCCTGAGCACTGCGGGCGGGCTGCCCGCTAGCTGCCGCGAACGGTTTGAGCTGAGGCAGGTCCGGCCACCGCGAGCTTGTTCGCGTGATCGGTCACCTGGCCCAGGATGTTGAGCTGGCGCTCCAGTTCAGCGACCCGATTGTTGCGTTCGTGCTCCTCGAGTTTCGCGGCGGTCAGGGTGGCCTGCAGCGATTCGTTGAGCGAGCGGGTTGCCTGGTTGGCGATTCCGCGGTAGTGGTCGCGGATCTGGCGCTGGATTCCCTTGAGCCGGTCGCGCGACTCCTTGCCGACGACGAACGCGACGTCGTCGACGAACCGGCGCATGTTCATCTTCGCCTCGTTGCGCACCCGGAGCATCCGGTTCTCCATGTCCTCCTTGTATGCCTTGCGGCCCAACAGAAGTCCGGCGCCCAGCGACAGAGGGTTGAACATGCCCAAGCCGGCGAACGACGTCAGCATGCCGAACATCAGCACGCCGCCGTAGGAACCGCGCATGCCGGTGACCACCTTGTGGCCGGCCTTGATCGGCTTGGCCTCCAACCGCGCCAGCGACTTCAGCTCGCCAAAGCCGGCGCCCATCTCCCTGGCGTCTATCTGCGGCATCTGCACCGCTTCCAGGCCCGCCTCGATGAACGTGCGGGCCACTTCTTCGGCGAGTGCCTCAGCGCGCTGATATGCCCAGACGAAGTTGTCACCAACCGCCGTGGCGACCGCTTCCTCCAGTTCGGTGCCGATCTCGGCCCAGTGATTGGTCGGGTCGCACTCGTCGATGACCTTCTCGGTGTGCGTGGTGATCGCTCGGAAGCGCGCGCGCAGATCGTGATCGACGTCGGAGGTGAGGTCGGCGATGCCGTCGTTGAGGACCTGTTGCCACAACGCCGTCTGCTGCAAAGCGTCCTGCGCGTCCTCCTTGCGCCGTTCCAGCTCGTCCTTCAGCCGATCCCGTGTCTCGGGATCGTTGAGCGCCGACAACTCGGATTCCGCCTTGAGTGTCAGATGCTCGGCAGCCGAACGGACCTCGGCGAGCACCTGATCGCGGATGCGGTCGTTCTCGCGGGACAACACCCTTTGGCTAAGGAATTGCGCGATCGCGGGAAAGTTGGATTCCGCGTTGAGCTCCTTGTCGTTGTGCTGCAACGCGTGGCTGCGCAAGAGGGACGAAGCGGGGATCACCGGCAGCGACATACCAGCCCGCGCCAGGTGCGCCTGGTTGGCCGCCACGATATCCCGCCAGTGCGGATACAGGTCGGTCTTGGTCGCGACAATCGCTGCGACAGGACAGATCTCGTAGGCCTGGCGAATGAACCGCATTTCGGGTTCGGTGAACTCCTGGCTGGTGTCGCTGATCATCAGCATGGCGTCGGCGTCGGGAAGCAGACCGAGGGTGGCCGACAGATGCGGCTGCCCATGCCCCCCGACGCCCGGAGTGTCGATGAACGCGAGACCCTTCTCGAGCAGAGGGCTGCTCGCCGTGACCTCCACTCGCAGCACCTCGCGGCCGCCCGCCTCTGGGGCGCGACGCAGATCGTTGCGCAGGTTGGCCGGTGGTATCGGAATCACCGATGGCTCGCCGCCATCTGAGCCTGCGACGATCAGTCGGGCCGAGACCTCCTTCGAATACGAGACGACCGTCGCGAGCACGGTCGTCTCGTCGTCGCCGACCCGGGACACCGGAACGTTCAGTAGCGAGTTGAGCAGTTGGCTCTTCCCCTGCTTCAGCTGGCCGGCAATCACGACGCGGATCTGCGGATCGGAGATGCGCACCCTTGCTCGATCGAGCCGCTCGGCCAGGTCGCCGCGATCGTTGAGTTCGGCGATCTTTCGGGTGTGGTCGATCAGCTCGAGGATGACCTTCAGATTTCGCGGGTCATTCGGTTGCGTCATGGTGCCCCAACGGTAGACGTGCCAGCTGGCGGGAACCGGAAACGGTCCCCGCCAGCTGCTTTATGCGGTTTTCGGGTGGATCAGAACAGGTCGACGTCGATACCCGACTGGTGGTGGGTCGAATTGTCGTCGTGGCTCGCGTCTACCCCGCCGCTGACGTGATCGGACTGAGTCACGTGGCTGTTGCTCGCGGCGACCGAGTGGTCGTCCTCGGTGCCGACGTCCACCGGCGCATGCGAACCCGAAGCGTTGACATTGTTGATGTCGTCACCGGCCGACTGATTGTTGCTGTTGGCCTGGTTGTTGCTGTTCGTGTTCTGCGTCGGGGCGATGATCACGCCGCCGCCCGAACCACCTGCCGCGCCGCCGCCGTCGCCACCGTCGCTGCCGACGCTGATCAGGCCGCCGCCGCCATGGCCACCGTGGCCGCCCGCGGCGCCGCCGCCGCTGGTGTCGATGTCGCCGACCTGGGTGGTCTGCCCGCTACCGGTGTTGGTGGCGACGTTGCCGCCCGCTTGGGTGTTGACGTCGTTGCCGCTGTCATCGATGTCGTTGCCGATGCCACCCGCGTTGACGTTGGAGCCCTGGCCGGCGTGGATGTTGCCGGTGTTGTTGCCGTCGTTGTCGTCGCCGACGATGTTGCCGTCGCCCCTGACGTTGGTGTTGTCGACGTCACCGTTGCCGTTGTTGATCACGCTGCCATCGGAGGCGGTGTTCTTGTCGCCGAAGGTGAAGTCGCCGAAGCTCAGGTCGAAGTTGCCGACGCCCTGCTGCACGTCCTCACCTGCCCGCGGGCTGCCGATGTCGTTGCCGCTGGCGAAATCGGTGTCGGGGGCAAACACTCGCTGCGGCGCGAACGTCAGGCCCGCGTTGTCGGCCACCGTGTGCTGCAGCGCCTGGATCGGGTTGCTACTGCCATAGACCGCGGCGGGCGCGACGACCGCGGATGCGGCCTGCGTCAGCTGGGCCTGGGTCACCGCGGTGCCCATCGCCTGCGAAGCCGCCTGGGTGGGGTTCGCGATGAAGGCGCGCACATCTGAGGGATCGGCGCCGGGGCGGGTCAGGCCGAGCAGCCAGTCGAACAGGAAGGAGATGGGGTTCGTCATCGGATTGCCTTTCGGAAGTGTTCTGTTGGGGTCGTCACCGGGCCGTCCGGCGATCTGGAGACCAATTTATGGACGCACCAACCCCGCCGAAACGGGGCCGACGCCCCTCCCTACGGGGCTGCGTTCCGGGATCCTGGGGGATCCCCCATTAGGGGATTAGGGGCTTATGGGGGAGGCGGTATTCGGCCAGGTCGCCGCTGTTTTTACAGACGAAAACGGCGCGGCCGTCAGTGGCCGCGCCGTTGTCGAGGTGGTCGTGAGCTCAGTCGAAGATGTCGAAACCGGTGTCGCCGACGTCCAGGTGGTGTTGGGCGTCGTCGACCAGCGACTGCCAATCGGTGTCAGCGACGTCGCCGACGAGCGGTGAGTCGTCGATGATTCCGCCTGTGAGCTGGGTGGACGGATCGTCGACGGACATCATGTCTGGGACTCCCGCGTCGTGCAGGGCGTCCACGTCGGTGTGCAGGGAATCGGCGGGTTGGTCGATCACGTTCGCTGCGATGCTGTGTCCGTCGTCGATCGTCGGGACCGGCAGGTCGTCGAAGGCATCGAATGCGGCGGTCGCCGCGCCGCTGTTCCATAC
>LZSH01000469.1 GCA_001665255.1 Mycobacteriaceae bacterium 1482268.1
CCGGGCGGTGTTGGCGTTCGACATCGCGACCATCACCTGGGTGCTGGTGTTCGCGTCGCGCTTCGTCGTGCAGCGCCACCTATACAACGCCGACGAGACGGGTTGGCTCGGGGTGGCGCGTATCGCGATGGGCTGGCCGCTGACAGCCGTGGCGGCCTTGGCCACCTACCTGGCGATCCGGTCGGCCCAGCGGGCGCTGCACGCGCAAGCCCCGCCCGCGCCAGCGGCCGACGATCACGCCGAGGACGCGGTTCAGGAAACCTAGTTGGCCGCCGCGCGCGAGGGCACAGACCGGCCGCTGATCGCGGTCGCCGTCCTGGCCTCGTTCGTGGCGTTCCTGGACGGCTCGGTCGTCAACCTCGCACTGCCGGCGATCAACCGCGAGTTCGGCGGCGGACTGGCGTTACAGCAATGGGTTGTGGACGGCTACCTGCTCACGCTCGGCGCGCTCATTCTCGTCGCCGGCGCGATCTCCGACGCCTTCGGGCGGTTGGTCGTGCTGAGGATGGGGCTCGTCGTGTTCGCGGTCTCGTCGCTGTTGTGTGCCTTCGCGCCCACCGGCTGGGTGCTGATCGCGGCCCGCTGCCTCCAGGGTGTCGGCGCCGCATTCCTTGTGCCGAGCTCGCTTGCGATGATCAACGCCCGGTTCTCGGGTGCCGAACAAGGCAGGGCCATCGGTACCTGGACCGCATGGACCGGAACGGCTTTCGTGTTCGGCCCGCTGCTCGGCGGAGTTCTCGTCGCTGCGCTGAACTGGCGGTGGATCTTCGGTGTCAACATCGTGCCGTTGGTCGTGACGCTCTACCTGACGACCAAGCTCGGCCGCGAAGCGTTCTCCACCGAGCGGGGAGCCAAGGTCGACGTCGTCGGCGCGGTGCTGGCCGCGGTCGGGTTGACCGGTGCCGTCTACAGCCTGATCGAGCAGCAGCGCCTCGGTCTGTCCAACCCCGTGGTCGTGGCCAGCCTGGCGGTCGGTGGCGCCTGCCTGGTTGCGTTCCCTTGGTGGGAGCGCAGGACGCCGAATCCGATGATGCCGCCGCACATCTTCGCCGCACGTAATTTCGCCGTCGGCAACCTCGCCACGGTGTTCCTCTACGCCGCGGTGTCGTTGGGCACGCTGCTCGTGGCGTTGTTCCTGCAGGAGGCGGCGGGTCTGTCGGCCACCGAGGCCGGCTTCGCAACGCTCCCCATTCCAGTGCTGTCGTTCTTTCTGGCGCGGTGGTTCGGCACGCTGGCCGGCCGACACGGTCCTCGGCTCTACATGGCTGCGGGGCCGATGGTCGCGGCGGGCGGCTACCTGCTGATGGCAACCGTCGACGAGCCATTCGATTTCTGGGCACAGATGTTGCCCGGGCTCGTGGTGTTCGGTCTCGGACTGTCGATGACGGTCTCACCCTTGACAGCGGCCATCCTCGCTGCGGTTGATCCGGCGCAGAGCGGAATCGGTTCAGCGATCAACAACGCGGTCTCGCGCATCGCTGGTCTCATTGCGGTCGCGTTCACCAGTGTGATCATCGGCGGCGCAATGGATTTCGGCGGATTCCGGCAGGGCGCCTTAGTTGTCGCGGCGCTGTTCGCGGTGGCGGGTCTGATCTCGTGGGCGGGCATCCGCAACGAAGAATGCGACTTCGCGCGCGTGTCGGTGAAGGCGGCGGCGGGATGTCACGACCGAGCGACACCGCCGCCCGCTCATGTGACCGCTGGGCGCTAGCGGTTCTGCGGATGCAGCAGCAGCTCGCGGAGCTCGTCCTCGACCTCGGTGACGGCCACGAAAAGCAGCTCATCGCCGCCCTCGAGCGGCTCGTCGCCCTGGGGCACGATGACCCGGGAGCCGCGAAGGATGGTCACCAGGGCGGCGTCACGGGGCAGTTGCAGCTTGCGCAGCGGCTTGCCACCCCACGGCGTGTCAACGGGCAGGGTGATCTCGATCAGGTTGGCCTGGCCGGTGCGGAACTCCATCAGGTGCACCAGGTCGCCGACGGCCACGGCCTCCTCCACCAACGAGGCCAGCATCCGGGGCGTCGACACCGCGACGTCGATGCCCCACGCCTCGTCGAACAACCACTCGTTGCGCGGGTCGTTGGCGCGGGCCACCACGCGCGGCACCGCGAACTCCGTCTTGGCCAGCAGGCTCACCACCACGTTGACCTTGTCGTCGCCGGTCGCCGCGATCACCACGTCGAAATCCTCGAGATGAACCGATTCGAGCAGGCTGAGCTCGCAGGCGTCCCCGAGGCGCCAGTGCGCGGCGGGGATGGCGTCGACGTCGATGTGGTCGGGGTTGCGCTCGAGCAGCGTGATCTCGTGCCCGTTCTCGACGAGCTCGCGCGCGATCGATCGGCCGACGGCGCCGGCACCGGCAATGGCGACCTTCACTAGGCGCCCTCGCTGTCTTCGCTCGGCGGCAGCGCCGCGATCGCCAGCGCCTCGGCGATGTGGCCTGCGATGGCGGCCACGTACACCTGGTCGCCCGCCTGGATCACCGTCTTCTGATCGGGCAGCAGCCCGCTGCCGAACCGGATGATGAACGCGACCCGGCCGCCGGTGGCGGCTTCCAGATCGGTCATTCGGCGCCCAGCCCACCGCTCATGCAGGGCCAGCTCGGCCACGCCGACATTGCCCGACGGATCGCGCCATTTGGTGGTCTCGGTTTCGCGGGTCAGCACATTGAGCAGCCGGTCGGTGGTCCATGGCACGGTCGCGACGGTCGGAATGCCCAGCCGCTCGTACACCTTGGCGCGCTTGGCATCGTAAATGCGGGCGACCACGCGCTCGACGCCGAACGTCTCGCGGGCCACCCGGGCGGAGATGATGTTCGAGTTGTCGCCCGACGACACCGCAGCGAACGCCGACGCCTCCTCGATACCGGACCGCAGAAGAACGTCGCGGTCGAATCCCATGCCCAGCACGCGTTCACCGGGGAATTCGGGGCTGAGGCGGTTGAACGCCGTGCTGTCACGGTCGATGACGGCGACATCGTGGCCGATCCGGGCCAAGCCGTCGGCCAGCGACGCGCCGACGCGGCCGCATCCCATCACCACTACTCGCACCTTTTGCGGTCCTTTCGGCTGCAGCTCGAAATTGCCGTCTGTCAGTCTGCGCAGTGGGAACGCTACAGCCAAACTCGTCTGGGCTTACTCTTGGCTCTCGTGTCCAAGCTTTCGACCGCCGCGCGGCGGCTGGTCCTCGGCCGACCCTTCCGCAGCGACAGGCTCTCCCACACGCTTTTGCCCAAGCGGATCGCGCTGCCGGTCTTCGCATCCGACGCGCTGTCGTCGGTCGCCTATGCACCCGAGGAAATCTTCCTGGTGCTGTCGGTGGCCGGCCTGAGCGCGGTCTCTATGGCGCCGTGGATCGGTGTGGCCGTTGGCTTTGTGATGTTGGTGGTGATCGCCAGCTACCGGCAGAACGTGCACGCCTACCCTTCCGGCGGCGGCGACTACGAGGTGGTGACCACCAACCTCGGGCCGACGGCCGGGCTGACCGTCGCCAGCGCGCTGCTGGTGGACTACGTGCTCACGGTGGCGGTGTCGATGGCCTCGGCCATGTCCAACATCGGCTCCGCGGTGCCGTACATCAACCAGCACAAGGTGTGGTTCGCCGTCGTCGCCATCTTGATCCTGGCCTCGGCGAATCTCCGAGGCATTCGCGAGTCCGGCACCGCATTCGCGATCCCCACCTACGCCTTCATGATCGGCATGTACGTCATGCTCGCCTGGGGGCTGTTCCAAATCAACGTGCTAGGCACTCCGCTGCGGGCCGAGTCGGCGGGTTTCGAGCTGCACTCCGAGCATGGCGACATCCTCGGTCTCGCTCTGGTGTTCCTGGTGGCCCGCGCCTTCTCGTCGGGTTGCGCGGCCCTCACCGGTGTCGAGGCCATCAGCAACGGGGTGCCCGCGTTCCGGAAGCCCAAGTCCCGCAACGCGGCAACCACCCTGCTGCTGCTCGGGGGGATCGCGGTGTCGCTGTTTCTCGGCATCATCCTGCTGGCCAAGGAAACGGGGGTGAAGATCGCTGAGCGGCCGGAGCAACAGCTGATCGGCGCGCCGCCCGACTACCACCAGAAAACGATGGTCGCCCAGCTCGCCGACGCCGTCTTCCATGATTTCCCACTCGGGCTGTATCTGATCGCCGGTGTCACCGCGCTGATCCTGGTGCTGGCTGCCAACACCGCGTTCAACGGCTTCCCGGTGCTGGGTTCGATTCTGGCGCAGGACAATTACCTGCCCCGCCAGCTGCACACCCGCGGTGACCGGTTGGCGTTCTCCAACGGCATCCTGTTTCTGGCATTCGCGGCGATCGCGTTCATCGTCGCGTTCCAGGCGCAGGTGACCGCGCTGATACAGCTCTACATCGTCGGGGTGTTCGTGTCGTTCACGCTGAGCCAGATCGGTATGGTCCGGCATTGGACCCGACTGCTCGGCGTGGAAAAAGATGCCGCGGTCCGCGCCAGGATGCAACGGTCCCGGATCATCAACACGATCGGATTGGTCTGCACCGGTACGGTTCTGGTCATCGTGGTCATCACGAAGTTCGTCGCGGGCGCGTGGATCGCGATCCTGGCGATGACGGGGTTGTTCGTGCTCATGAAGGCGATTCACCGGCACTACAACACGGTGGCGCGCGAGCTGGAGCGGCAGCAGGCCGAGGAGGAGGGCGGCATTGTGCTACCCAGCCGCAACCACGCCATCGTGCTGGTGTCCAAGCTGCACCTGCCGACGATGCGGGCGCTGGCATATGCGCGGGCCACCAGGCCCGATGAACTGGAGGCCATCACCGTCAGCGTGGACGACGCCGAGACGCGGGCGCTGGTGCACCGGTGGGAAGAGAGCGATATCTCGGTGCCGCTCAAGGTGGTTGCCTCGCCCTACCGGGAGATCACGCGTCCCGTGCTCGATTACGTGAAGCGGATCAGCAAGGAGTCCCCGCGCACCGTCGTCACGGTGTTCATTCCCGAATATGTCGTCGGCCACTGGTGGGAGCAGCTGCTGCACAACCAGAGTGCGCTGCGGCTCAAGGGCCGGCTGTTGTTCATGCCGAACGTGATGGTGACCTCCGTGCCCTGGCAGCTGACGTCGTCGGAACGAATCAAGACGTTGCAACCGCAGTTCGCGCCGGGCGACGCCCGCCGAGGCTTCCTGGATTGACCGTCGAACTGGAGCTGACCGCGGGGCCGCCGGCCAACGGCGGCAGCTGCGTCGCCCGACACGAAGGCCGTGTGGTGTTCGTGCGGTACGCGCTGCCGGGGGAGCGGGTCCGCGTGCGGGTGATGGCCCAGCGCGGATCCTATTGGCACGCCGACGTTGTCGAGGTGCTCGAGCCCTCCCCCGACCGCATCGATCCGCTGTGCCCGATCGCGGGCGTCGACGGGGCGGGCTGCTGCGACCTGGCGTTCGCGGCCCCCGACGCCGCTCGCCGGCTCAAGGGTGCTGTCGTCGCCAACCAGCTGGCGAAGCTGGGCGGATATCGCTGGCGCGACGAGCAGGAAGCTTGTGCAGAACCCGTCGGCTCCGCTGCGGCGACGGGCTGGCGCACCAGGATTCGGCTCGACACCGCCGACGACGGCACGGCCGGTTTTCACCGCTACCACAGCGCCGAGGTCGTCAGTGATCTGCGGTGCGGCCAGTTGCCCGATGGCGCGCTCGACGGTCTGGAGGGGCGTACGTGGCCGCCAGGGGCGCACCTGCACATCGCCATCGACGACGACGGCGAACGCCATGTCGTGCAGGCGGGCCCGCGCACCGCTGGCCGCCCGACGACCAGGGTCATCGAGGGCGCCTACGAGGGAACGCAGCGGATCGACGGGCGGGTGTGGCGGGTGCCGGTGACCGCGTTCTGGCAGGCCCACCGTGACGCCGCCCGGATCTACAGCGGGTTGGTCGGACAGTGGGCAAAGTTGGATCGCGGCATGACGGCTTGGGATCTCTACGGCGGGGCGGGGGTCTTCGCCGCGGTGCTCGGGGAGGCCGTCGGCGACGGCGGGCGGGTGCTGACCGTCGACACGTCGCGCGCCGCCACGCGCGCGGCGCGCGCCGCCCTGGCTGATCTGGCCGGCGTGTCGGTGGTCAACGACTCGGTACGCCGCGCCGTTGCCGCCCAGACCGACCGGGCCGATGTCGCGGTGCTCGACCCGCCCCGCTCGGGTGCGGGGCGGGAGGTGATCGACCTGCTGGCCGCCGCGCAGGTGCCTCGGATCATCCACATCGGTTGCGAGGCAGCATCATTCGCCCGCGACGTCGGCTTGTACCTGCGGCATGGCTACCGGGTGGAAGAGCTGCGGGTGTTCGACTCGTTCCCGCTGACCCACCACATCGAGAGCGTCGCCGTACTGACCCGTTAGGTCGACACCGACTCGGCGGTGTGGGGCCCGAACTCATTGGCGATGACGGTGACGCTGTTGGCCGGAAATCCGCCGCGGCGGGCGTGCTCGCGGATGGCGTCCTCGTCGTCGGCTTCGTGCACGCAGTAGATCTTGTCGCCGGCGACGTAGCTGGTGATCCATCGGTACGGCACGCCGAGTGACTCCACCACGTCGTTCGACTTACCCGCGATGGCCGCCAGTTCTTCCTGGCTGAGGTCGCTGGCACCGGGAATCTCCCGTTCGATGACATAGCGCTTCATGGGATTGCTGCTCCTGTTCGTGTTGTCCGCCGCGGCGGTGTGCCGGGCGAACCCACGGTGCGACACCCGAGCGCTCCGCACATGGGGAAAACCTCCCCATGTTGTGCTGCAACACAATTTCGGCTGCTCGCAGCCGTCGATGCCACTACGATCGGGCCTCGTGATGCTCGCCGATCGGGACCATCAACTCGGCGAGATCATCGCCAGAGCCGAGGACGCCCGCGCGGGCCGCGGCGGCATGGTGTTCGTCTCGGGGGAGTCCGGTGCGGGCAAGACGTCGTTCGTCGAGGTGTTCGTCGACCGCTGGGTCAAAGACGAGCGCGTGCTGTGGGGTGCGTGCGACCCGCTGCCGACGCCACGGCCGCTCGGCCCGATCCACGATGTGGCGCACCGCCTCGCCCCCACCACGCAGACGGTGCTGGCCGAAAGCGAACAGTCCTACGGCATCTTCGATGCGGTCTACGACGACCTTCGCGCGGCGCCGTCGGTGCTCGTCCTCGACGATCTGCAGTGGGCCGATCAGGGCACCATCGACCTTTTGCGGTTCGTGTTGCGCCGGGTCTCCCAAACACGTTCGCTCGCAGTCGGTATCGTCCGAGATGACGAGGTCGGTGTCGGTCATCCGTTGCGAGTGCTGCTCGGTGACGCCGCGCGATCGATGCGCGCGGCGTCGCTTGCATTGCCACCGCTGAGCGTGACCGCCGTCGAAACGCTGGCCGGTGGCGGCGGTGTCGACCCGGCGTGGTTGCACCGAATCACCGGCGGCAATGCCTTTTTCGTATGCGAGATGCTCGAGCACCGCCACGTGTCGGCCACCGACCTGCCGACGACCGTCCGCGACGCGGTTCTTGCCCGTACCACGGATCTCGATGCCGCCGCCTGGAACGCGCTGAACCTGTTGACGTGTTCGCCGGGCGCGGTTCCGGATCGGCTGCTCGCCGATCTGGGTGTGACGTTGCCCGCGTTGCGCGCGCTGTCCAGCGCCGGTCTGATCCGCAGAAGCGAACGCGGCGTGGCGTTTCGGCACGATCTGTGCCGGATGGCCATCAGCAGCGTCATCCCGCCGGGCGCCGAGGCCGGGCTGCATCGACGGCTGCTGGACGCGTACGAGGCGACGTCGCACGTCGACCCCGCGGTGCTGACCCATCACGCGCTCGGTGCCGGCGACGTCGAGCGGATCAGGCGGGCGGCCTATGACGCGGGTCTGGCCGCCGCGCGATCCGGTGCGCACACGCAGGCCGCCGAGTTCTTCGCCACGGCGATCGACCATGGCGGTGCGGACACCCCCGATAGCGAAGCGGGCCTGCTGGAGCTGCTGGCCTGGGAGTTCTATCTGATCGACCGGCTGCCCGACGCGATCACCTGCTGTCAGCGCGCGATGGTTATCCGGGAGGAGTTGGGGGAGTCCGCCGCGGTCAGCGCGAACCATCACTCGCTGTCGGTGTACCAGTGGTACAGCGCGAACCGCGCCCTCGCCGAAGGTCATGCCGTCGAGGCGATGACCGTGCTCGACGACGCCTCCGACGACACCGATCAGCTGGTGCAGCTCGGTCAGGCGTTCGCGATGCAGGCTTACCTCGCGGTGCAGGCCAGCGACCTCGGCCGGGCCGCGGCGCTGATTGCCCGCGCTCGCGAAATCGCCGACAGGACACGCAATTCCGCATTGAACATCCGGGTCCGGCTGATCGAAGGCTACGGCGCGATGCTCAACGGCGACGAGTCGGGCCGCGAGGCGATCCTGTCGATTCTGAAATCCGGGCCCAAGCACATCGACGAGCTGTACTCGGGCGGCTGGAGCAACCTCACCTACTTCGACGTGGAGCAGCGCCGGTTGGAGGTGGCCGCCGACCTGCTCGACGTCAGCATCCCGCTGATGCTCGAACACGATCTGCCGATCTGCCAGGTGTGGCAGATCGGTTCGCGCGCAAGGCTCGAGCTGATGGTCGGCGATTGGGACGACGCGACGGCCGACGCCGATCGGGTGCTGGACGCGCCGAGCGCACCGCTGGCCAGGACGTGGCCGTCACTGATCCGTGCCCTGGTGGCGCTTCGCAGGAATGGCGGGGGCGCCGACTCGCTGAACGATGCGTGGGAGCTGGCGCGCCGGTTCGCCGAGCCGATCCGGATGTTTCCCGTCGCCGCGGCGATCGCCGAGATGGTTTGGGCAACAGGTACTTCCGACGAGCGCATCGCCGAGTGCCGTAACTTGCTAGCCGACGGACCGGTCGCGGGCCTGGACTGGTCGCGTGGGGAGCTCGCGGTGTGGCTGCGGCGCATCGGTGAACCCGTGGAGGTGTCAGACATCGCCGAGCCGTACCGGTTGGTGTTGGACGGCGGGTACGAAGCGGCGGCCGACGAGTTCCACCGCTTGTCGATGCCCTACGACGCGGCGCTCGCGTTGCTCGACACCGGCGATCCGGCATGTGCCGCACGCGCGCTCGACATCCTCGACCGGCTCGGCGCCGATGCGGTGGCAGGCAAGGTGCGCCGCGATCTGCGCGCTCGCGGCGAGTCCGTCGTACCGGCACGCAGGCGCTCAGCGACGTTGGCCAACCCGGCCGGGTTGACGGCTCGGCAGGTCGAGGTGTTACGCCTGCTCGACCATGGCCTGACCAACGCCGAACTCGCCGATCGGCTGTTCCTGTCGGCGAAGACGGTCGACCATCACGTCTCGGCGATCCTTGCCAAGCTGGACGTGAACAAGAGGCGCGACGCGGTCCGTAAGGCGCGACAATTGGGCATCCTGGCCGGCTCAACGCCCGCCGAAGTGCCGTTGTAGCCGTCGCTGCCGGTGAGTGAACAGCGCGCCGATTCCCGCGCCGACGACCGGCGTCAATAGGCGCAGCGGCCGACGAAGGTCGAACGTGAGCCGGTCTCGGACAAGAGTTTTCGTGTCGCCATCCGGCTCCAGTGTGCGCTCGTGGCGCCACAGCCGCATGGACAGCATCGTCGACTCCTCGTGAAAGCCGCGCCCGGGCCACAGTTCGGCGATCATCAGGTTGTCGTAGTCGAACGGCAGCACATCGTCGACGCGCCACCCGAGAGGGTATGGGCGCGGGTCGCCACGCCCGAGGGCATCAACGACGAGCTTCGACCGTGGCTGACGATGTCGATGCCGCGCGGCAAGAAATCGCTGACCGTCGACACCGTCCCGGTCGGCGAACCGGTGGGGCGCTGCTGGATGCGATTGTTCGGCGTGCTGCCGTTCGACTACGACAACCTGATGATCGCCGAACTGTGGCCCGGGCGCGGCTTTCACGAGGAGTCGACGAT
>LZSH01000470.1 GCA_001665255.1 Mycobacteriaceae bacterium 1482268.1
AGCCGTACTTCAGCTAACTCCTGCATCATTAACCTCAAAGGTCACTTCTGTCCCTGATTTCAGCGTGCGGCCGACCGTGCACACCTGGTCGATCGCCCGTTCCACGACCGTGAGTACCCGCGCCCGCTCGTCTGCCGACAGCCCCGACAGGTCCAGTTCCATGCGCTCCTCGAGCAGCGGGTAGCGCTCCTGCTCGCGGTCGGCCGCACGCTGAAATCAGGGACAGAAGTGACCTTTGAGGTTAATGATGCAGGAGTTAGCTGAAGTACGGCTGTCGGCCTGGGTGCACGGCTACGTTCAGGGCGTCGGATTCCGGTGGTGGACGCGGTCGCGCGCTCTTGAACTGGGGTTGAACGGCTATGCGGCCAACAAGGCCGATGGGCGTGTTCAGGTCGTGGCACAGGGCCCTCGCGATGCCTGCCAGCGCCTGCTTGACCTGCTGGAAAGCGGCAACACGCCGGGCCAGGTGTTGAAAGTCATCGCGGACTGGTCAGAAGTCGGCGACGCGTTCCCCGGGTTCACCGAGCGTTAGCCTTCGCGGCTGTAGTGTGGCCCATCGTGCACCTCAAGAGTCTGACGCTGAAGGGCTTCAAGTCCTTTGCTTCGCCGACGACTCTGCGCTTCGAACCAGGTATCACCTGCGTCGTGGGACCCAACGGTTCGGGCAAGTCGAATGTCGTCGACGCGCTCACATGGGTGATGGGGGAGCAGGGTGCCAAGACCCTGCGCGGCGGCAAGATGGAAGATGTCATCTTTGCGGGCACGTCCTCGCGGCCGCCGCTGGGCCGCGCCGAGGTCACCGTCACGATCGACAACTCCGACAATTCGCTGCCGATCGAGTACTCCGAGGTCTCGATCACCCGGCGGATGTTCCGCGACGGCGGCAGTGAGTACGAAATCAACGGCAGCAGTTGCCGTTTGATGGATGTGCAGGAGCTGCTGAGCGACTCGGGTATCGGCCGCGAGATGCACGTCATCGTCGGTCAGGGCAAGCTCTCGGAGATCCTGGAGTCACGTCCAGAGGACCGACGTGCGTTCATCGAAGAGGCCGCCGGCGTCCTGAAGCACCGCAAACGCAAGGAAAAGGCGGTCCGCAAGCTCGACGCGATGTCGGCCAACCTGGCCCGGTTGTCGGATCTCACCACCGAATTGCGCCGCCAGCTCAAGCCGCTCGGCAGGCAGGCCGAGATGGCGCGCCGCGCCCAGACCATTCAGGCCGATCTGCGCGACGCGCGACTGCGCCTCGCCGCCGACGATCTCGTCAGCCGCACAAGCGAATTCGAGGACACCAACCAGGCCGAGACGTCGCTGCGTCGCGAACACGACGAGATGACCACCCGGCTGGAAGCCGCCACCGTCGAACTCGACGCACACGAGTCGGCCGTCGCCGGGCTCAGCGAACGCGCTGAGGCCGCCCAGCAGAGCTGGTTTCGATTGTCCGCGTTGGCCGAGCGGGTCAGCGCGACAGTCCGCATCGCCAGCGAGCGCGCCCAGCACCTTGATACCGAACCCGAGACGTCCAGCGGCGCGGATCCTGACGCGCTGGAGGCCCAGGCCGACGAGGTCGCCGCACACGAGCGGCAACTACTCGCCGAACTCGCCGCGTCCCGCGAGCGGCTGACGGCGGCCCGCGCCGAGTTGACCGAACGTGAGCGCGTGGCCGCCGAGGCCGAACGCGCCCACCTCGCCGCCGTGCGCGCCGAGGCCGACCGCCGCGAAGGGCTTGCCCGGCTGGCGGGCCAGGTCGACACCATGCGCACGCGTGTGGAGTCCATCGACGAGACCGTCGCGCGGCTGACCGTGAACATCGAGGAGGCCGGCACCCGCGCGCAGCAGGCGCAGGCCGAGTTCGAGACGGTACAGAGCCGTGTCGGGGAACTCGATGCGGGCGAGGTCGGACTCGATGAGCACCATGACCGGACGGTCGCCGCCCTACGGCTCGCTGACGAACGCGTCGCAGAACTGCAGGCCGGCGAGCGCAACGCCGAGCGTCACGTAGCGTCGCTGCGCGCCCGCATCGACGCCCTCTCCGTCGGTCTCGACCGCAAGGACGGCGCGGCGTGGCTGCAGCGGAATCTTTCCGGCGCAGGGCTTTTCGGCTCGGTTGCGAATCTGGTCAAGGTGCGACCCGGTTACGAGGCCGCTGTCGCGGCGGTGCTGGGTGCGGCCGCCGACGCCGTCGCCGCCGAAAGCTTCGGTGCGGCTCGATCTGCGGTCGCTGCTCTGAAGGCGTCCGACGGGGGCCGCGCGGCGATCGTGCTCGGCGATTGGCCGGTCGAGCCGCCCGCACCCACCGGGTCGCTGCCGGAGGGCGCGCTGTGGGCAACCGATCTGGTGGACGTGCCGTCGCGCCTGCGCGGCGCGCTCACGGCGATGTTGTCTGGCGTCGCGGTGGTCCGCGATCTGTCCGCGGCGCTCGACCTGGTGGCGCAGCGCCCGCAATTGCGTGCCGTCACCACCGACGGCGATCTGGTCGGCGCAGGCTGGGTCAGCGGCGGGTCGGACCGCAAGCCCAGCACTCTCGAGATCACCTCCGAGGTGGAGAAGGCCCGCGCCGAACTGGTCGACGCCGAAAAGCAGGCCGGTGAGCTGAGCGCGGCGCTGGCAGGCGCGCTGGCCGAACAGAATTCGCGTCAGGACGCCGCCGAGCACGCGCTGGCCGCGCTCAACGAATCCGACGCCGCGATCTCGTCGATCTACGAACAGCTCGGCAGGCTCGGCCAGGACGCCCGCTCTGCCGACGAGGAGTGGCAGCGGCTGATCCGGCAGCGCGACGAGTTGGAGGCCGGCCGGGTGCAGACGGTCGAAGAGCTCGCAGCGCTCGAGCAGCGCCTGCACAACGCCGAACAGGCGCCGCTGGCCGACTCCGCGCCAGCCGACCGCCAGGAGACGGTCGCGGCTGCCGAAGCCGCCCGTACCGCCGAGGTCGAGGCCCGGCTCACAGTGCGCACAGCTGAAGAGCGCGCGAATGCCGTTCGCGGACGGGCGGATTCACTGCGCCGCGCCGCAGCGGCCGAGCGCGAGGCCAGGCTTCGTGCGCAGCGCGCGCGGGAAGCCCGCGAACACGCCGCGGCCGTCGCGGCGGCGGTCGCCGAGTCCGGACGCGCGCTGGCGCAACGGTTGAACTCGACGGTGAGCGTCGCGTCGCGCCGCCGCGACACACTGGCCAACGAACGCCATCAACGGATCGACGCCTTGGCAAAAGTGCGCGAGCAGGTCACCGAATTCACCACGAAGATCGCTGCGGTCACCGAGGCGCTGCACCGCGATGAGGTCGCTAAAGCCCAAGCGGCACTGCGGATCGAGCAGCTCGAACAGCAGATCCTGGATCAGTTCGGGATGGCCACCGCCGACCTGATCGCAGAGTACGGGCCCGATGTGCCGCTGCCGCCGACCGAACTCGAGATGGCCGAGTACGAGCAGGCGCGCGAACGCGGTGAGCAGGTCACCGCGCCTGCGCCGATGCCGTTCGACCGGCCGACGCAGGAGCGCCGCGCGAAGAAGGCCGAACGCGAACTCAACGAACTCGGCCGGGTGAACCCACTGGCGCTCGAGGAGTTCGCGGCGCTCGAGGAGCGTTACAACTTCCTGTCCACGCAGCTGGAGGACGTCAAGGCCGCCCGCAAAGACCTGCTCGACGTGATCTCCGACGTCGACACACGCATCCTTCAGGTGTTCACCGAGGCTTTCGTCGACGTGGAACGCGAGTTCCAGCAAGTCTTTTCGACGCTGTTCCCCGGCGGCGAGGGCAGGTTGCTGCTCACCGACCCCAACGACATGCTGACGACGGGCATCGAGGTTGAAGCGCGGCCGCCGGGCAAGAAGATCAAGCGGCTGTCGTTGCTGTCTGGCGGTGAGAAGTCGCTGACCGCCGTCGCGATGCTGGTCGCGATCTTCCGGGCGCGGCCGTCGCCGTTCTATGTGATGGACGAGGTGGAAGCCGCGCTGGACGACGCCAACCTGAGACGCCTGATCGCGTTGTTCGAGCAACTGCGGGAACGGTCGCAGCTGATCGTCATTACCCACCAGAAGCCGACCATGGAAGTGGCCGACGCGCTGTACGGCGTGACGATGCGCGACGACGGCATCACCGCGGTGATCTCGCAGCGCATGCGCGGCCAGGAGCTGGTCGCCGCCGGCTGACGCGCCTGTCCCCGGGTCCGCCCCCGCCGAAATTGACGAAATGGCGCGACGCACTCGCACTTTTGCGCCCATGTGTTGGTTTGGGCGAAATCAGGGAACGCCGACGTCTACAGCGCGCAGGGCCGCGAGATTGGCGGCGCCGCAGCCGTGCAGGCAGATCTGCAGTTCGGCGATGAAGTTCGAGAGCCAATCCAGCACTGCCGCAGGCGATTCGATAGCCGGTGCCAGCAGCGGGCGGGCCACCGCGACGGCGTCGGCGCCCATCGCCAGTGCCTTCGCGGCATCCATGCCTGTGCGAATGCCGCCCGAGGCGACCAGCGACACGTCGGGCAGGATCTGACGGACCTCCTGCAGCGCCTGTGCAGTCGGGATGCCCCATTCGGCCAGCGCCGGATAGCGGATCTCGCCGTAGCGGACAAACTGCTCCACACGCGCCCACGACGTGCCGCCCGCCCCCGCGACGTCGATCGCCGCAATCGGACAGTCGGCCAATTCGGCGGCGGCTGAGGCGCCGATGCCGTGGCCGACCTCCTTGAGCATCACCGGATGGTCGATGGACCTGACGACATCGCGGAGCCGTTCGACCGAACCGGAAAAGTCGGTGTCTCCGTTGTGCTGCATGGCCTCCTGCAACGGATTGGTATGCACGGCAAGCGCGTTCGCGCCAACCCGGTCGAGGGTCGCGATCAGCTCGGGTACCAGCTCGTCGGACAGTTGCGCGAGCCCGATGTTGCCGATCAGCAGCGCATTCGGCGCGACGTCGCGGACCGTGAAGCTGGCGGACGCGACATCGTCGCCCAGCATGATGCGTTGGCTGCCGAGCATCATGCCGATACCGAGCTCGTCGGCGGCGGCGGCCAGATTGCGGTTGATGACACCGGAGAGTTCGGCGCCACCGGTCATCGCTCCGATCAATATCGGTGCGTTTAACCGCACGCCGAGAAACTCGGTGCCCAGATCGATCGTGCCGAGGCTGGTCTGGGTCAGCGCGTTGTAGGGCAGGGTGACGCGCTCGAGTCCGGTCGTCACGGTCTGGTAGTCGACCGGCTCGGTCAAGCACACGTCGATGTGCTTGGTCTTGCGCGACTCCATCCCACTAGTCGCAGGGGCCATCAGCACCGTCTACCCACATTGGGACAATGGCACGGTGTCTGAGGGTCTCTGGATCGCAATCGCGGTCATCGCCGTTCTGGTCGTCATCGCTCTCGTGGTGGTCGGCCTGCGCCGATCCCGCCGCGGCAAGATCCGCCTCGACTCGTCGACCAGCACGGACACCGCCACACCGGTCGACCGTTCCGGCGGCTACACCGCCTCCTCGGGCATCACGTTCACCCAATCGTCAGGATCGGCGACGGCCTCGCCACCGCCCACCAAGGCGCCTGAGCGCCTCGACACCAGTGGGCTACCGGCCGTCGGCGACGACGCCACGATTCCGCGTGACGCCCCGAAACGGCCCATCGCCGACGTGCAGTTGCCCGAAGCGCCCGTCGCACCTCCCGAAGTTCACGACGAAGCGCCTGCCGCGCCCGAGATCCAGAAAGCACCGACTGCGCCCGATATCGGTGCCATCGCTCCGACGGAAGGCCGCCTCGAGCGGCTGCGGGGACGCCTGTCGAAATCGCAGAACGCCCTGGGGCGCAGCATGCTGGGCCTGCTCGGCGGCGGCGACCTCGACGAGGATTCGTGGGAGGCGGTCGAGGACACCCTGCTGATCGCCGATCTCGGATCGGTCGTCACCGACTCCGTGGTGAGCGCGCTGCGCGAACGGCTGGCCAGCGGCCGGGTGCGCACCGAAGCCGACGCCCGCGCGGTCCTGCGCGAGGTGCTCATCGCCGAGCTGCATCCGCAATTGGACCGCTCGGTCAGGGCGCTGCCCCACGACGACCACCCGTCGGTGCTGCTGGTCGTCGGTGTCAACGGCACCGGGAAGACCACCACGGTCGGCAAGCTGGCCCGCGTGCTGGTCGCTGACGGACGCAGGGTGGTCCTCGGCGCCGCGGACACCTTCCGCGCGGCGGCCGCCGACCAGCTGCAGGCATGGGCGTCGCGCGTCGGCGCCGAAGTCATCCGCGGGGCCGAGGGCGCCGACCCGGCGTCGGTGGCGTTCGACGCCGTCGACAAGGGCATCGAGGCGGGCGCCGACGTGGTCCTGATCGACACCGCCGGTCGCTTGCACACCAAGACCGGGCTGATGGACGAACTCGGCAAGGTCAAGCGCGTGGTGAGCAAGCGAGCGGCGGTCGACGAGGTGCTGCTCGTCCTGGACGCGACGATCGGGCAGAACGGGCTCGCGCAGGCCCGGGTGTTCGCCGAAGTCGTCGACATCACCGGCGTGGTGCTCACCAAGCTCGACGGCACGGCCAAAGGCGGGATCGTGTTCCGCGTGCAGCAGGAACTCGGCGTGCCGGTCAAGCTCGTCGGGCTCGGCGAAGGGCCCGACGACCTCGCCCCATTCGAGCCGGCAGCATTCGTCGACGCGCTGCTGGGGTGACAAGAGCGCGCCGAAAAGCGCGATGTAACGCCGGCGAAACGTAACCGGCCCATCCGTTCACACGAGCGAAACACCGAGGCGTCTTAGACGAAACAACCGCTCAGCATTGTTCTGGATCAGGTTGACGGTCGTAAAACCTTTGCGGCCCCGCCTTGTCGAAGGAGGAAACTGCGAGTGGACCAATTCCCGACAATGGGCATACCTGATACCGGGGACACGGCATGGATGCTGGCAAGCTCCGCGCTGGTGTTGCTGATGACGCCGGGCCTGGCCTTTTTCTACGGCGGCATGGTTCGCGCCAAAGGCGTGCTGAACATGATCATGATGAGCGTCAGCGCGATGGGCGTCGTGACGGTGCTGTGGGTGCTGTACGGATTCTCACTTGCTTTCGGCAACGACGTCAGCAACCTCTTCGGTGATCCGCTCCAGTACTTCGGCCTGAAGGGCCTCATCGGCGGCAATGCGACGGCCGAGGTCATCGCGGACCCAAGTGCAGGCGTCGAAGCGGCCGAAGCCGTGAACATTCCGCTGGCGGGCACGCTCCCGCTGACAGTTTTCGTCGCGTTCCAGTTGATGTTCGCGATCATCACCGTCGCCCTGATCTCCGGCGCGGTCGCCGACCGCATCAAGTTCGGCGGCTGGCTGCTGTTCGCCGCGCTGTGGGCCACCTTCGTGTACTTTCCGATCGCACACTGGGTTTTCGCGTTCGACGGCATCACCGGCGAGACCGGCGGCTGGGTCGCCAACAAGCTCGCCGCGATCGACTTCGCCGGTGGCACAGCGGTTCACATCAACGCGGGTACCGCGGGCCTGGTGCTGGCCATCATCCTCGGCAAGCGCAAGGGTTGGCCGGGCACTCCGATGCGTCCGCACAACCTGCCCTTCGTGATGCTGGGCGCGGGCCTGCTGTGGTTCGGCTGGTATGGCTTCAACGCCGGTTCCGCGACATCGTCGGGCGGCTTGGCGGGCTCCACCTTCATCACGACGACGATCGCTACCGGCGCGGCCATGCTGGCCTGGTTGCTGACAGAGCGCCTCAGGGATGGAAAGGCCACCTCACTGGGTGCGGCCTCGGGCATCGTGGCGGGTCTGGTCGCCATCACGCCGTCCTGCTCATCGGTGAACGTGGTCGGCGCCCTGGTGGTCGGTGTCGTAGCGGGTGTGTTCTGCGCCCTGGCCGTCGGGCTGAAATACAAACTCGGCTTTGATGATTCGCTCGACGTCGTCGGTGTCCACCTCGTCGGTGGCATCATCGGCACCCTCCTCATCGGCCTGGTCGCCGCGCCCGAGGCCGGTGCCGGTGTGGCCGGATTGTTCTACGGCGGGGGATTCGACCAGTTGTGGCGCCAGGCGGTGGGTGCGGGTGCGGTCCTCGTTTACTGCGCCGTTGCCACGGCTATCTTGGCTCTGATAGTGAAATTCACCGTGGGTCTGCGCCTTAGCGAGGAAGATGAGTCGACTGGGCCGGATGAAGCCGAGCATGCGGAGACAGGCTACGACTTCGCGACGGTCGGGACGGGTTCAGCACTTGGTCGTCACCCCGGCGTGGAGGGATAAGGGAGAACATGAAGCTGATTACTGCGATCGTTAAGCCGTTCACGCTCGAAGACGTCAAGACGGGCCTTGAGCAGACGGGAATCCTCGGGATGACCGTCAGCGAGGTGCAGGGCTACGGGCGACAGAAGGGCCACACCGAGGTTTACCGCGGCGCGGAGTATTCCGTGGACTTCGTGCCCAAGGTGCGCATCGAGGTGCTTGTCGACGACTCGGCGGTCGACAAGGTGGTGGACGTGATCGTGCAGGCCGCTCGCACCGGCAAGATCGGCGACGGGAAGGTGTGGGTGAGCCCGGTCGATACCGTGGTCCGGGTCCGCACCGGCGAGCGGGGGTCTGACGCCCTCTAACCGATGAAGTGAGACGTCGTCTCCCGGCCTTGCACCGTGAGCGTTAAGAGGTAACGGGTCGGGGGAGGACACGAAATGACAGAGCAGAAGCCAGATTCCGCCGCCGGCGCCTCCTCGGCGAGCCCACAGCTCGCTAAGGGGGTTCCGGCGGCGGTTGCGTCCCGGGCCGCGACAGATTTGACCGCCGCATGCGACAAGCTGCTCTCCGGCTCACACCATCTGGATGCTGCCGCGCTGCGAGACGCGTGGGTCGACCTGCACGAATTCTGGCTGTCGACCAAGGCCGCCGAAATCGGGATCACCGACAACAGCGGCTTCGCAATCGTGGCGACCGGAGGACTCGGGCGGCGGGAACTGTTGCCGTACTCCGATCTTGACCTGATGCTGCTGCACGACAACCTGCCCAAGAGGCTCGTCAGCGAGGTCGCCGAGAACCTGTGGTATCCGCTGTGGGACGCCAATATTCGGCTCGACCACAGCGTCCGAACGGTCGCCGATGCGATGAAGGTTGCCGCACAAGACATCTCAGCGGGTCTGGCGATGCTCGAGGTGCGCCACATCGCGGGCAACTCGGATCTGTCGTCGCTCTTGGTCGGCGGCGCGCGTCGGCAGTGGCGCACCGGAATAACCTCGCGCTTCAACGAACTCGTCGAACACACCCAGCAGAGGTGGCAGCGTAGCGGGGAGATCGCCCATCGCGCCGAGCCAGACCTGAAGACCGGCCGCGGTGGACTGCGCGATGTCCAGCTGCTGAATGCGTTGGCAATCGCTCAACTGGCCGACGTGTATCCGAGCCAGTCGTTGGCCTCGCCAACGGGGACGCTCGGCGAGGCGCACCTTGCCCTGCTCAATGTGCGCACCGAGCTTCACCGCGTGTCCGGCCGCGGCAGAGACCTGGTGCTGGCCCAGCACGCCGATGAGATCGGCGCGGCCTTGCGTATCGGCGATCGCTTCGATCTGGCCCGGATGCTCTCGGACGCCGCCCGGACCATCAGCTTTTACGTCGACGCAGGGCTGCGTACCGCGGCGAATGCGTTGCCGCGCCGCGGATTTGCCGCACTCAAACGGCCGGTCCGGCGTCCGTTGGACGAAGGCGTCATCGAATTCGGTGGCGAGGTCATCCTGGCGCGCGACGCACGCCCTGAACGCGACCCCGGCCTCATCCTGCGCGTGGCTGCGGCCTCAGCGACGACCGGCCTGCCGATGGCGGCGTCCACCCTGGCGCGCCTCAGCGAAACCGCGCCCGAGCTGCGCGCGCCATGGCCGCCCCAGGCGCTCAAGGACCTGTTGGTGATGCTGGCCGCCGGACCGGCGGCGGTGGCCACCATCGAGGCGCTCGACCGCACCGGCTTGTGGGGCAGGCTCTTCCCTGAGTGGGGCGCCGTGCGTGATTTACCCCCGCGCGACGTCGTGCACATCTGGACCGTCGACCGTCATCTCGTCGAAACCGTTTCTCGGGCAAGTGCATTCACCACTCGCGTGTCGCGGCCGGACCTCCTGCTTCTCGGTGCGCTGTGCCACGACATCGGCAAGGGCAGAGGTGGCGACCACAGCGTCATCGGAGCCGAACTCGCGACACAGATCGGCATCCGCCTCGGGCTGTGGCCGTCAGACATCGAACTGCTCTCCAAGGTCGTGAGGCACCATCTGCTCCTACCGCACACGGCAACCCGTCGTGACCTGCAGGACGCGAAGACCATCGAAGCCGTCGTCGAAGCGCTCGATGGCGATACCGTCCTGCTGGAGCTGTTGCAAGTGCTGGCAGAGGCCGACTCGTTGGCGACCGGCCCCGGCGTCTGGGGCGACTGGAAGGCGTCGCTGATCGGCGACCTGGTGCGGCGCTGTCGGCTGGTGATGGCCGGCGAGGACTTGCCGCATCCCGATCCCATTGACCCGCGCCACCTTTCACTGGCTTCGACTGTGGGTGTGCATGTTGAGATGACGCCCGGCGACAGCCCGCACATCTACAACATGACGATGATCGCGCCGGATCGGCGCGGGCTGCTGTCGAAGGCCGCCGGCGTGCTGGCCTTGAACTCGCTCCGGGTGCATTCGGCATCGGTCAACGGGCATGAGGGCTCGGCGATCAACACGTTCGTCGTCTCTCCGCATTTCGGTTCGCCGCCCGCCGCCGAGCTGTTGCGTCAACAGCTGATCCTTGCTCTCGACGGTGAGCTCGACGTGCTGGCGTCGCTGGACAAGCGCGACCGTGACGCTGCAAAGCACGGCACCAGGCGCGCCGGTGAAATTCTGGCCGCGGTGCCCATCAACCACGCCGCCGCGCCGCCGCTCATCCTGTGGTCGGAAGGTGCGCAGCCCGGCGAACTGGTCGTGCAGATCCGGTCCACCGACCGTGCCGGCCTGTTGGCGCGGCTGACCGCGGTCTTCGAGCGTGACGGCGTCGACATCGCGTGGGCGAAGGTCACCACGCTGGGCTCCTCGGTCGTCGACCTGTTCGGCATCGTGGTCCCGGCGGCCGTAAACGGCGACGGCGCGACCGTCCGCGACGAGCTGGAACACGACCTGTACGCCGTGTTGCCGACCCCGCCGCCCGCCAAGCAGGCATCTGAGGCCAGCTAGATCTGATGGCTGGCCTCTCCCCCTACGCTTCGCGCGGGAGGTACCCCCACAACGCGGCTGACGCCGCTTGATCGTCGGCCAGCTAGGCTTGCTCCGTGTTTGAATCCCTGTCCGACCGGTTGACCGGAGCCCTATCCGGGCTGCGCGGCAAGGGGCGGTTGACCGAGGCCGACATCGATGCGACCACCCGCGAGATCCGGCTGGCGCTGCTGGAGGCCGACGTCTCGCTGCCAGTGGTGCGCGCGTTCGTCGCCCGCATCAAGGAACGCGCGCGCGGCGCAGAGGTGTCGGCCGCCCTGAACCCGGCCCAGCAGGTCGTCAAGATCGTCAACGAGGAACTCATCGGCATCCTCGGCGGCGAGACCCGGCAGCTGGCATTCGCCAAGACCCCCCCGACCGTCGTGATGCTCGCGGGCCTGCAGGGCTCCGGTAAGACCACGCTGGCCGGCAAGCTCGCCAAATGGCTTCGCGGACAAGGTCATACGCCGTTGCTGGTGGCCTGCGACCTGCAACGGCCCGGTGCGGTGAACCAGCTGCAGGTGGTGGGTGGCCAGGCGGGGGTCGAGGTCTTCGCGCCGCACCCCGGTACGTCGGCCGAAGGGGCCGCCGACGCCGGTCCGGGGGACCCGGTCAAGGTGGCCGCAGACGGCCTCGCCGAGGCGCAGGCCAGGCACTTCGACGTGGTGATCGTCGACACCGCCGGCCGGCTCGGCATCGACGAGGAGCTGATGGCGCAGGCCGCGTCGATCCGTGAGGCCATCGATCCGGACGAGGTGCTGTTCGTCGTCGACGCGATGATCGGCCAGGACGCCGTCACCACTGCCGAGGCGTTCCGCGAGGGCGTCGGCTTCACCGGTGTCGTGCTGACCAAGCTGGACGGCGACGCGCGCGGTGGCGCCGCGCTGTCGGTCCGCGAGGTCACCGGCGTCCCCATCTTGTTCGCGTCCGCCGGCGAGAAACTCGACGACTTCGACGTCTTCCACCCCGACCGGATGGCCAGCCGCATCCTCGGCATGGGCGACGTGCTGACGCTCATCGAGCAGGCCGAACAGGTCTTCGACGCGCAGCGAGCCGAAGAGGCCGCCGCCAAGATCGGCAGCGGCGAACTGACGCTCGAGGACTTCCTCGAGCAGATGCTGGCGATCCGCAAGATGGGCCCCATCGGCAACCTCCTCGGCATGCTGCCCGGCGCGGGACAGATGAAGGACGCGCTCGCCGCGGTCGACGACAGCCAGCTGGACCGGGTGCAGGCCATCATCCGCGGCATGACACCGCAGGAGCGCGCCGACCCGAAGATCATCAACGCGTCCCGGCGGCTGCGCATCGCCAACGGTTCCGGTGTCACGGTGAGCGAGGTCAACCAGCTCGTCGACCGATTCTTCGAGGCCCGCAAGATGATGTCGCAGATGGCCGGTCAAATGGGAATGCCGTTCGGCCGCAAGAGTTCTTCCCGCAAGGCGGGCAAGGGCAAGAACAAGCAGGCCGGAAAGAAGAAGGGCAAGGGCAGGGGGCCGACGCCGCCGCGCAATCCGCTCGGCGTAGGCGCGCCGGGCATGCCCGCAGGCTTCCCTGACCTGTCCAACATGCCGAAGGGCCTCGACGAGCTCCCGCCCGGTTTGGCCGACATCGATCTGTCGAAGCTGAAGTTCCCGAAAAACTGACCGCGCACGCGAGGAGCAAAAAACTGACCGCGCACGCGAGGAGCGAAACGTAGATGCGGCTGCACGTGCGCGGTCGGGGATTACCCGACGAAGAGCCCGTGGAGTGGTGGATCGTCGATGGCGTCCTGAGCGCCGAACCGGTTGCCGATGCGCAGACCGTCTTTGACGGCGGCTGGATCGTGCCCGGTCTGGTCGACGCGCACTGCCACGTCGGCTTGGGCGAGCACGGCCCAGTCAACAACCTCGACGAGTGCGTCGAGCAGGCCGAGACCGAGCGCGGCGTCGGCGCCCTGCTGCTGCGCGACTGCGGTTCACCGATCGACACCCGCGCCCTCGATGACCGCGACGACCTGCCCCGCATCATCCGGCACGGCCGTCATCTGGCCCGGCCCAAGCGCTACCAGCGCGGTTTCGCCATCGAATTGGAAGACGAGTCGCAGCTGCCCGACGCGGTCGCCGAACAGGCGCGGTGGGGCGACGGATGGGTCAAGCTGGTCGGCGACTGGATCGACCGAGAGGTCGGGGACCTGGCGCCGCTGTGGTCCGACGACGTCCTCAAGGCGGCCATGGACGCCGCTCACGCCGAAGGCGCCCGCGTCACCGCGCACGTCTTCAGCGAGGACGCGCTGCCCGGGCTCATCACGGCGGGCATCGACTGCATCGAGCACGGCACCGGCCTCACCGACGACACCGTCGACCTGATGGTCGAGCACGGCACGGCGTTGGTGCCGACGCTGATCAACGTGGAGAACTTTCCCGGAATCGCCGACGGCGCAGAGAAGTACCCGGCCTATGCCACCCACATGCGGGACCTCTACGAGCGGTGTCAGCCACGTATCGCCGCCGCCCGCGAGGCCGGCGTGCCGATCTATGCAGGCACCGACGCCGGCAGCATGGTCGCCCACGGCCGGATCGGCGACGAGGTCGACGCACTGAAACGGATCGGGATGACGCCGACCGAGGCGCTGGGCGCTGCGAGCTGGGCCGCCCGTGACTGGCTGGGCAGGCCGTCGCTGGAGCACGGTGCGCCTGCCGACCTGGTCTGTTACGCCGAGGATCCGAGGACCGGCGCCGCCGTCATCCACCGCCCGGACGTGGTCGTGCTGCGTGGCCGCGTCTACTGACGCGCGATTGCTTCGCGTCGCGGGCGCACTCTTGGTCGTGCTCGCCTTGGCGGGCGCACCGTCGGCCGCCGCCGACCCGAACGCGCTGTGGTCGATCGTGGACGGCCAGTGCGTGCCCCATCAACTCGACAACGACGACCCAGCCCCCTGCGCACGGGTCGATCTCCACGGTGGCTATGCGGTGCTGAAAGACATCGTCGGCGCCACCCAATTCCTGCTGATCCCCACCGCGCGCGTCGGCGGTATCGAGAGTCCGCAGATCCTCGCCCCCGATGCGCCGAACTATTTCGCCGACGCGTGGCGCGCCCGCTCGTTCGTCGAACAGCGCGCGGGACGCGCGATGCCCCGCGAGTGGCTGAGCCTGGCAATCAACTCGGCGGCTGCCCGATCGCAGGACCAGCTGCACATCCACATCGACTGCGTTCGCGCCGACGTGCGGCAAGCGCTTGCCGCCCACGTGGGTGACATCGGCCCGACGTGGGCGCCGGTTCCTGTCGCGCTTGCCGGTCAGCGGTATCAAGCGATGGCTGTATGGGACCCGGAATTGAACTCGCACAAGCCGTTTCGGCTGCTGGCCGACAGTTTGTCTGCCGGTGATGACATGGGCGCGCACACGCTGGTGGTGGTCGGATCAACCGCCCCCGACGGCCGCGACGGCTTCGTCGTGCTGGCGGGTCGCGCCGACACCGCCAGGCCCGGCAGCGGTCACGGCGAGGACCTGCAGGATCACGGCGCATGCCCACCTGCCGCCGAGGCAATCGGCAGATAGCGCCTCAGGGCTGCGCGAAACCCCAGTCGAAGAGGCCGATCGCCTGGCCGTACAGGTCGCCGTCGCCGTGCATTTCCACCACGATCAGCCTTCGGTTGCCGCGCTGCGCGGCGGCGGCAAAGGTGTGGTGGGCAAGGTTGGTGAACCCCGTCTTGCCCGCGATGGTGCCGGGGTAACGGCTCAACAGCTCGTTCTGGGCGGTGATCGTCTTGCCGGGGAACTGCGCCGAGCGTTCCTGGAAGATCGCCGCGATCAGCGGGTAGGTCAGCGCAGCGCGGTAGATCACCGCGAGGTCGTGCGGGGTCGTGATCGACTCCCACCCCGGACCGTCGAGGCCCGACGGCGACGCCGCCCGTGTGCTTTTGGCGCCGACCGCTGCCGCCTTGCGGTTCATAGCGGCCACTGCGACTTGCTGTCCGCCGAGCATGTCGGCCAACATATTCGCCGCATCGTTGCCCGACACCATCAGCAACGCTTCCAGCAGCTGTCGAGTCGTGTAGGCCTGTCCGGGTTTCAGCCCGACACAGGAACATTCGACCTCGGTGTGCGACTTGTTGGCCCGAGCGAAGTTGTCGGGCCGCAAGTTGTCGAGAACCACCATCGCGAGTAGAGGCTTGATCGTGCTGGCGGGAGCGTGCTGTCCGTATGGATCATGGCTTGCCAGAACGCGTCCGGAGTCCAGATCGGCCAGCAGCCACGCCTGCGCCGGCCCGTCGGGAATTGCGACAGCGCCGGGTGGTGTGACGCTGGGTTCAGCGGATGCGGTCGGCGCGACCACCGCAGGGCCCGCCATCGCGAGCGCGGTCATCAACGCAGCCAACATTTTTCGCACGGAGGCTGAGCGTATCCTGTGCGCTCGTTGGTTTTCGGCGCGCGAAGGTCTCGGATCCGTTGCGGATCAACAACTTTTGGTGGCGGTGCGGTTAGAGCGAGCCAATGCTCATCTGAGGGTCCTGGGCGAAACCCCAGTCGAACAGGCCGACAGCCTGATCCCAGTACGTCGGACCGCCCTCCTTGATGAGCCCGTACATCATCGCGATCACCAGCCGTCGTCCGCCGTGGTCAGCCGCCGCGACAAAGGTCTTCTTCGCCGCGTCGGTGAAGCCCGTCTTGCCACCGAGCGTGCCCGGATAGCGGCGCAGCAGTTCGTCGTCGTTGACGATCGGCCTGTCGCCGGATTTCGTCGGGAACGTCGCCGCGGGCTGCGCGATGATCGCGGCGAACACCGGATTGGCCATCGCGGCGCGGAAGATGACGGCCAGATCGTGCGGCGTCGTCGCGCCGGAACCGCCGGGTCCGTCCAAGCCGGACGGCGTCGACGCGTGGGTGCCCGAGGCACCGATCGCGGCGGCCTTGGCGTTCATTTTCGCGACCGCAGCGTCATACCCGCCGATCATGTCCGCCAGCGCGTTGGCCGCGTCGTTGCCCGACATCAGCAGGACCGCGTCAAGAAGCTGGCGCGCGGTGTAGGTGCGGCCGGGCTCGATGCCTGCGCAGCTGCATTCGACCTGGGTATCGGCGGCCGTGCCGACGACCGTCGCGTTCAGGTTGGTCACCTCGTCGAGCACCGTGAGCACCAGCAGCGTCTTGATCGTGCTCGCCGGCGGGTGGGGGACGTTCATCTGTCGCTCGGCCAGCACCTGGCCGGTGTCCATGTCCGCGACGATCCACGCCGGCGCGGGCCCGTCGGGCGGCTGCACATTGCCGACGGGCTGGATGTTCGGTTCCGCTTCGGCGATCGGCACGGCCGGCAGGATGACCAAGCTCAGGCTTGCGACAACGGCAGTGAAAAACCTCCCCATGGAATGAGAAGCCTAAACCCTTGGCCGGGCAAGATGGACGGATGCTGAGCGCCGAAGAGATCTCCGACCGCCTCGAACTCCAGCACTTGCTGATCAGCTACTCCGAGGCCATCGACCGCCGCGAGTTCGACGAGCTCGACGCTGTCTTCACCGCCGACGCCTACATCGACTATCGCGACACCGGCGGCATCGACGGCCAGTACCCGCAGGTCAAGGCGTGGCTGGCCGAGACGCTGCCTGCGTATTTCGAGCGCAACGCCCACATGCTGGGGTTACCGGCGATCAAGCTCGCCGGGGACACCGCCACGGCCAGGACATTCTGCTTCAACCCGATGGTCCTCAAGGGAGAGAAGCCAAAGGTGATGGAGGTGGGGCTGTGGTACGACGATGAGTTCGTGCGCACCGCCGACGGGTGGCGGCTGTCCCGCCGCGTCGAGGTGAAGTGCTACGACAGGATCCTGTGAGCGAACAACGCGATTTCGCCCGGTAGGGCCTGTTCTGGCACAATGGGCGGCTGTCTGCCGCAGGATTACGGCCCTGCCGCGGTCACACACGTAAGGCAAAACCGGATCCGGGCAGCCCGCCCGCGATCGCTGAATTGCAGCGTGGCAACAACAGGAGAATTCGTTTCACCATGGCTGTCAAGATCAAGCTCACCCGGCTTGGCAAGATCCGCAATCCCCAGTACCGAATCGCTGTCGCCGACGCGCGCACCCGCCGCGACGGGCGTGCCATCGAGATCATCGGCCGGTACCACCCGAAGGAAGACCCGAGCCTGATCGAGATCGACTCGGAGCGTGCCCAGTACTGGCTCGGCGTCGGTGCTCAGCCCACTGAACCGGTGCTGCAGCTGCTGAAGATCACCGGCGACTGGCAGAAGTTCAAGGGTCTGCCCGGCGCCGAGGGCACGCTTAAGGTCAAGGAGCCCAAGCCGTCCAAGCTGGACCTGTTCAACGCCGCGCTCGCCGAGGCGGACGGCGGCCCCAGCACCGAGGCCACCACCGCCAAGAAGAAGAAGGCGCCCGCCAAGAAGGCCGCCAAGGGTGACGACGCCACGGCCGCAGAGGCTGAGGCCGCTCCCATCAAGGACAAGTCCGAGCCCGCCGCCGAAGGCGCCGACGCCGCGCCCGCCCCGCAGGCCGACGAAAAGTGAGTTCGGTCGTCGTCGACGCGGTCGAGCACCTCGTCCGCGGCATCGTTGACAATCCCGACGACGTCCGGGTCGACATGGTGACGTCGCGTCGCGGCCGCACCGTCGAGGTGCACGTGCATCCCGATGATCTCGGCAAGGTCATCGGCCGCGGCGGCCGCACCGCGACCGCGTTGCGAACGCTGGTGGCCGGTATCGGCGGTCGGGGCATCCGCGTCGACGTGGTGGACACCGACCAGTAGCGGTCTGATGGACCTGGTAGTCGGGCGGGTCGTCAAGGCGCACGGCATCACCGGCGAGGTCGTCGTCGAGGTCCGCACCGACGATCCCGACGCCCGGTTCGCTCCCGGCACCCGGCTGCGCGGGAAACCGCAGCGTGATCGTGATGGGGCGCAGCGTACGTACGTGATCGACTCCGCGCGTGAACACAGCGGCCGGCTGCTGGTGCGATTGGAGGGAGTGACCGATCGCAACGCGGCGGAAGCGTTGCGCGGCACTATCTTTCTCGTCGACACCGACGACCTGCCTCCGATCGAGGATCCCGACGAGTTCTACGACCACCAGCTGGAGGGTCTTCGGGTCGTGACGATCGACGGGCGGTTGGTGGGCAACGTCGCCGAAGTTCTGCACACCGCCGCGGGTGAGTTGTTGTCGGTGACATCGGAGACCGGTGCCGAAGTCCTGGTGCCGTTCGTCAGCGCGATCGTCACCGGAGTATCACTGCAGACTCAGACCATCGAGATCGATCCCCCCGACGGTCTTCTGGAATTGGGCTGAC
>LZSH01000471.1 GCA_001665255.1 Mycobacteriaceae bacterium 1482268.1
GTGCGTTTGGTCCGCTCGCTGGACTCTACATCGGGAATCGACGCTGGCGCGGTGCGCCTGTTTGTCGAACGCGCTGAAGGGATCGCTCCGGGCTTCTCAATGACCGACGCTGATGACACTGCAGCAGTGGTGGAGATTTGTCAGCGCGTGGATGGCATCCCCTTGGCGATCGAACTGGCGGCGGCGCGGATGGCATCGATGACCGTCAGCGAGATGCGTGATCGCCTGGATCATCGTTTCCGCCTGCTCGTCGGGTCACGACGGGGATTGGAACGCCACCACACGTTGCGCCATGCCGTGGCGTGGTCCTACGACCTACTCGACGACACCGAAAAGACTGTCCTGAAACGCTGTTCAGTCTTTGCGGGCGGGTTTGACCTTCAAAGTGCATGCGCCGTGGCCGAATCGAACGACATCGATGAGTATGGGCTCCTCGATGTGCTTGATGCGCTGGTGCGCAAGTCGCTGGTCCTCGCCGACCGATCCCTGCGGCGAACTAGGTTTTCGATGCTGGAGACGATCCGTCAGTTCGCCGAGGAACAACTGGTCGCCCGTGACGACGCAACCGAGATTCGTACCGCTCACTCCCGGCACTTCGCCCAACGCGAGGCCGACATCATGGCGCTCTGGGACAGCCCTCAACAGCGCGAGGCCTATGAGTGGTTCACCGTCGAACTTGCCAATCTGCGCACCGCATTCCAGTGGGCCGCCGATCATAACGACCTCGATGTTGCCGTCAGCATCGCCAGCTACACAGGCTTCTTGGGCCTCTGCACCGAAAACTATGAGCCGAGCGGCTGGGCCGAAGAGCTAATCGAACCCGCCCGGGCCACCGACCACCCACGGCTTGCAGCCCTGTATGCGGTCGCATCGCAGTGCTACCTCACCGGGCGGCTCGATGAAGGCTGCCGCTACAGCGACGCCGCCCAGACCGTTCTGACCGAACGCCGCGATGTGCTGCCGCCCCCCATCGACGCCATGATCGGGGGCGCGTACATGTACAGCGGCCATCCCGAACGGTGCATCACATGGTGCCGCGCCCAGCTCGAATGTGGCCGCGACACCGTCCACATCCGGTCTTGTCTGGTTTTCGGCTTAGTGCACGCCGGTTCTTTGGAAGAGGCGATGGCGGCCACGAACGGTCTCATCGGGCGTGCTGAAGCAACGTCCAATCCGTTCATGGTTTCTTTCGCACTCTTCGCCTACAGCTACGCCTTCCGCGAGGCTGACCCTGGCCGCGCCCTTGACGCCGCCCGCCGAGGTCTGGTTATCGCTCAAAACAGCGGCAACCGATTGAACGAAACGCAATTGGCGATCACCTTAGGCCGCCTCGAAGCCACGCATGGCGACATTGCTTCCGCTTTCGATCACCTCAGTCTGGCGATCCGCAACACCCACGACTCGGGTGACACCGGCAACACCACTATGGCTGCCCTTGCCGCCTTTTTTGACCGGCTCGGACGCTACGCACCGGCAGCCACCATCTCAGGCTTCGCGCTCAGCCCCCTCACCGCACTCGCAACACCCGAAATCACCATAGCTATCGCACACCTCCGTGACATCCTCGGCGACCAAGCCTACGAATCGATCGCCCGCAAGGGTGCGGCGATGACCACCGCCGAGATGGTGAGCTACGCATTTGACCAAATCGACCAGGCCCGAGCAGAACTGACCGGTGTCTCGAAGTGATTTCCGACCACCTGATCTGTTCGTCGCGGAAGGCTGATGTGTCTAGACGAGTCCCCGCAGCTACGAGGCGACGGCGAACAGATGCCACGCACCAGGCACACCCTGGAGCTGATGAGCGCCCCGGTTTTTCGAACTCCAGCCCTGCCCCGATCACCAGGTCGCGCAGCGTGCTCGACACCAACACCTCGTTCGGAAACTGCACCGATGAGGACAGATGGGGCTGGAGCAGGTTTGCTTTTAGACCTTGTTGATCCAGATGATCTGGATCATGAGTGCAGCGGCGATGACGACTAGGCCAATTGTGTCTGCCGGACGAAGGCGCAATGTATCGGCGGCTGGCATACGTATTTCGCGTGCGATCAGAAACAGAGGAAACGCACAACTGAGCGCAATGACGCCACCCACGATGTAAAGCCAAACAAATCTGATGTCGTGTTTTCTGGCTTCCATCACCATCAGGATCACGACGGCGATACCCAACACGGAGAGGTCGCCTGTGTATGCGCGTGATGCCGGTAAGGCGCTGACGTCGCTCATGAAGTCAAACAGGTACTCATGCAGCGTGTAACCAAGAAACACTGGACCCCACGTCGCAAACAAGCCGATGACAGCGAGAGCGCCGTATACGACGCACAGAACCTTGCGGGAGGTCGGCAGAGATGCGAATCCATCTGTTTGGACGGCGGTGGTCATGGCGTCACGCTAGAACGATGGGCCAGGAACGGCACGAGAAATGCGCTATTGGGAAGCGACAGCCGAACGATGCCACTCACCGGGGACGCCCTTGAGCTGGTGAGCGCCTCGGTCTTCGAACTCCAGTCCTGACCCGATCACCAGATCGCGCAGCGTGCTAGAGACGAGTACCTCATTGGGTCCTGCCAGTGCGCTCACCCGCGCCCCGATGTGCACCGCGATGCCTCCGATGTCATCGCCACGAACTTCACATTCGCCGGTGTGCAAACCCGCGCGCACCTGGATGCCGAGTGCCTGCTCCGCGTCGCGAATTGCCGTGGCGCAGCGGATCGCTCGCTGAGGTCCGTCGAACATCGCCAGAAAACCGTGGAGTACCGCTGAAACGACAGCACTTCCTGCGATCGGGTGGTGTCCATCCAGTCAAGGGGATACCAATCCACATCGCTGTCGGGGTCGCCGGGCAAGCCGGTTAGCGCCATCGCCGGCATTCCGATCGCATCAACGCTCGCGCGCGCCACCTCACCTTGCAGCCGCTTGTGCGATTCGTCGCCACCGATCATGAAGATCTCTCCGACGCTGTCGGTGGTGAGGGCCGCCGCGAATGCAGCCGCGGCATCGCGGGAGTCGACGGTGTGACATCTGTTGTCGTCGGGAATCAGCGCACCGAAGTAGAACGAGTCGAAATCTCCGTAGTCAACAAGCGGCTCGAGGGTGATGACACCGGAGAGCCTCAGAATCGACCATTCCAAACCCGATGAGCGGACGATGTTTTCGGCCTCGAGCTTGTGGCATCCGTAGAGGTCCGATGCCAGCGGCGGAGTGTCGGGGGAGAGCAAATCGGTCAAGCGGTGCGGGTTGCGGCTGCCGTAGACCGCCATGCTCGATGCGTGAACGAAGCGCGGCGGCGACGGCATCTTCGAAGCGGCGCACACCAGCGCGGCCGTCCCGTCGACGTTGACCGCACGGGCGAAGGCGCGGTCGGCGTAGCACATCGGCGGGATGCAGGCGGCGAGGTGCACGATGGCCGACGGCGCGACATCCGCCAGCAGAGCGTCTACCTGATCCCGCTTCGTCAGGTCGACCGAACGCACCTCGGTCGCCGAGGGCAGCGCGGGCTTGACGGTGTGATGGGCCGTCGCCACCACGTGGACGCCGTCCGCAACCAGTCTCTCGACGACGGGCCGACCGACCAACCCGTATGCGCCGGTAACCAATACAGAATCCCGAGCACCCATGCTGCCCCCTTGAGAGCGGGATATCGACGGAAATCTAGCCGACCAGCGCGGTCATTGGTGCGGGATGGACAAATCATTGCGGCGCACTATGGAGCTGCTCAGTCGCCCTTTTTGCCGTGCCCCTTCTTCTTCGGCGGCGGCCCGCCCTGGTCGATCTGCACCGGCGGTGGCGCCGGGGGCGGCGGCGGTATCGCAGACGACGACGAGGGAGAAGGCGCAGGCAACGACGTACCCGTGGTCGCCGGTTTCGGCGCCGACGGCGGTGAGGTGGTCTCGAAGAGAATCAACACCGCTGCGAGGGCGATCGCGAACAACGCGGCGGCAACGAAGAGGATCCTGCGATTACGGTTGGGTGCCGCCGCCGGTGTGACGGCCATGGTGGTCGGCGGAGGCAACGGTTCGGGCATCACCATCGTCGGTGGTCGCACCGAATTCGATTGTGGCACAGGATACAACGCGGCTCGCATCGCTTCAGCGGAAGGAAAGCGCCACCGCGGATCGCGGGCCATCGCCCGTTCGATCACCGACACCAGTGCCGGGTCGACGTCCGGGCGCAACATCGAGAGCGGCGGTGGTGTGTCCTCTGCGATCGCACGCGCCAGTGCGACGAGGTTCTCCTGCGGGAACGGTTTGTGTCCGGTCAGTGCCTCGTAGCCGATGACGCCGACGGCATAGAGGTCGTCGGCGACGGTCGCGGGACGGCCCGCCACCCTGTCGGCGCTGAGATAGGCCATAGTCCCGACGACCTGTCCGGTCATCGTGGCCGGCGATTCGGCGCTCTTCGCGATGCCGAAGTCCGCGACCTTCACGTCGCCGGTCGCGGTCAGCAGTACATTTCCTGGCTTCACGTCCCGGTGCAGGATGCCTGCCGCATGCGCGGCGGCAAGCGCCGACAATACGTCGTCGACGACGGCACGGACCCGCGCCTCGGGCAGCGGTCCGCCCATCAACTCGTCGGCGAGCGTTCGACCCGACAGCCGTTCCATCACGATGAACGGCGTTCCATCATGGTCGCCGCTGTCGTGTACCGCCACGATGTGCGGGTGGTTCAAACCGGCGGCGGCGCGCGCTTCGGTTTCGAACCGCAACCGACTGTCGGCCTGCACGCTGAAGGCGGGATGCAGAAGCTTGACCGCGACGGGCCGATCCAACCTCGTGTCCCAGCCGTCGCGAACCTCAGCCATCCCGCCGCGGCCCAGAATTCCCCGCAATTCGTAGCGGCCGCCAAGAATTTCTGGCGTTCGCACCCCCCTACGCTAGCGCGAGACCTTCAACGCGCCGGTTACCCGCCTGCCACGTTGGGGCAATAGTGCATCGGGTTACCCCGGTGCTCGACCGGCGGCAGGTTGCGCGCCGGCGTCTCGACGAGCGGCGAGTCAGCGGGCAGCCGACCGGTCGCGCGATCGAAGGCACTGCGCTTGCGCGGATGCATCAGCATCCGCTTGGGCAGCACCTTGGTGGCGACGGTGACGACCTCGCAGAAGCGCCGGTGCAGCCACTCCTGGCGGGGCGACCAGGTGTAGCCCATAAGCTCCCGAACCGGCGGGTCGTAGAGGGCCACAGTCATGAACGTCAGGAAATGCTGCATCACCTTCAGGTTCAGTCGCCACAGCGGATCCGGAACCCATTGCAGCGACGGATGTTTCGGCATTGTCGACAGATCCATAACCTCGCGTGCCGCCCAGTTGTTCTCCAAGACGTTGCAGCACATGTGATCCCAGTACTCCTGGAATTCCTCCCAGGTCTTCGGCACCGGCCGCATGCTCATTCCGTACATCCGGTACCAGATGATGTGCTCGTCGAACAGCTGTCGCTTCTGGTCCTCGGTCAGCCCGCCGCCGAACTTCTCGGCGGCGAGCAGTGTCGATTTGAAGAAGGTCGCATGCGCCCAGTAGAAGACGTCGGGGTTCAGCGCGCTGTACCGCTGGCCCTTCTCGTCGATGCCTTTGATGCCGATGTGGTAAT
>LZSH01000472.1 GCA_001665255.1 Mycobacteriaceae bacterium 1482268.1
CTACCAGAACCCACCCCGGAGAACATCGCCTACGTGATCTACACGTCTGGCACCACCGGTGTCCCCAAAGGCGTCGCGGTCACCCATACGGGGATCGCAGATCTGGTAGACAGCCATGTTGAGCGATTGGCCATCACACCTAAAAGTCGGATCCTGCAGTTCGCTCGCTTGAGTTTTGATCAATCCGTCGCGAATACGTGGTGCGCGTTGTTGACCGGCGCGGCCGCAGTAATTCCCACCGATGATCAAGCGTTCCCGGGCCCGGAACTAACCAACCTCATCGCCGAGCACGATGTCACCCACGCCAAGTTCACACCCAGCACGCTTGCCGCCCTACCCGTCGAGGAACTGCGCGGCTTGACTCTAAGTACGGGTGGCGAGGTCTGCACGGCCGAAATTGTGGACCGATACGCCTCTGTGGCCACCTTGATAAACGAGTACGGGCCGACCGAGACGACGGTAGATGTCACGATCAGCTACCCGGCGCAGCTGGGGTCCGGCACACCGGCGATCGGGTCGCCGGCGTCAGGGGCGGCCTTGTTCGTCCTCGATGGTTGGTTGCGGCCGGTGCCCGTTGGTGTGGTGGGGGAGTTGTATGTGGCCGGTCCGATGGTGGG
>LZSH01000473.1 GCA_001665255.1 Mycobacteriaceae bacterium 1482268.1
GCGGCGAACAGCGCCGCGACTTTGGGTAGCCGGTCGCGCAGGGCGACCCCGCGGTGGGTTTGATGTAGCGCCATCGAGGCGCTGACGTTGACCGCGGCCCCGATTTCGGTGGTGAGGGCGGCGGTGGGGTCGATCCACCACAGTTCGCGTTCGGCGGCGGGCAGGCCGGTGCGGCGGGCGAACAGTTCGGCCATGAACGCCAGCTTGCGCGCACACGCGGCGTTTTCCGCGCGCGCCCAGCCGGCGGCGCCGTCGATCACCTGGGCGTCGGTCAACGCTGCCAGGTCCTCGATCGCGGACACCGAACCATCGAACATGCATTCGAATCTAGTCGCGCCACCCGACGGAATCACCCCGTCAAACCCACACCTGTGGATAAAACGGCGACTGTGGACAACTCCTACGGAAGCAGCCCCTGCAACTCCTCGACGAACCGCACGGACTCGCGACGGTCTCCACTCAACGGATGTACCAGCAGAGTCGTCACACCTGCTTCCGCGTACGCTGCCACGCGTTCCTTGACGAAACCCTTTGGCCCGATGAGAGATACGTGTCGCACCAATTCATCGGGCACTGCATCGATCGCCTCGGTCTTGCGGCCAGACAGGTAGAGGTCCTGAATGCGATCCGCCACCTCCCCGTAGCCGTAACGGGTGGCCAGGTTGTGGTAGAAGTTCTTGCCGCGAGCGCCCATCCCGCCGATGTACAAGGCCAGTTGCGGTTTTGCCCACGCCAGCCGATCTTCGACGTCGTCACCGATGGCCAAGGTGGCGCTGACCATGATGTCGAGGGGCCCGAGTTCGGGGTCGCGCTTCGCCATGCCTGCCCGCAGGGCGGATCCCCACGCCTCGTCGGCCTTCTCCGGATAGAAGAACACCGGTTGCCAGCCCTCGGCGATTTCGGCGGTCAGCTCGACGTTCTTCGGGCCCAGCGCGGCGATAGTGATCGGAATGCGGTCTCGGACAGGATGATTGATCAGGTGCAGCGGCTTGCCCAGACCGGTGCCGCGATCGTGCGGCAAAGGTATCTGGTAGTGCTTGCCGTCGAACTCGACGTTCTCGCGGCGCCACACCTGCCTGCAGATCTCGACGACTTCGCGCGTGCGGCCGAGCGGTGCGTCGAACGGGACACCGTGAAAGCCCTCCATCACCTGTGGCCCCGAGGTGCCGATGCCTAGCCGGAACCGGCCGTCGGATACGTAATCCAGCCCCGCGGCCGTCATCGCCAGCAGCGACGGGGTGCGGATATAGATGGGGACGACGCCGGAGCCCAACTCGATCCGTGACGTCCTCGCCGCAAGGAACCCCAGCTGGCTGATCGCGTCGAATGAATAGGCCTCCGCCACCAGCGCGATGTCGACGCCGACCTTCTCCAGTTCAACCACCTCGTCGACGGCTTCGAGGAAACCGCCGGCGTAGTTGAGGAAGATTCCCGTGCGCACCTACCCGTTATATACCCAACCGGTTGGTTGGCCCGAATCAAGGCTTCAGGAGTGCAACAACCTTGTTCTCGAGGTCAACTGGATCATCGGCGAAGGGATCCATCGTTGCCGCCTTGGGCAGCGCGACCTCGGGATCGGCGAAGTCGCGATAGGTCTTGTCACCGGTCAGCATGTGCAGCAGGTAACCCGTCATCAATGCCCGCAACATCTTCTGCGTACTGCGATCGGCGCCCGGGAAGCCGACCACGCGCGCCAGCCGGCGCCCCTCGATCAAGCCGCCGGCCTTCGCCTTCGGGATCGAGCGCAGGGTCGCCGGCTTCCACACCCGCGCCAACTCAACGGCATTGGATCGCAACGTCATGGGATCACCGGGATCGGTGAGAATCAGACCGGGCACGTTGAGCGTCGCCGCGGCTTCCTCAGCGCGCGGCTGGGTGACGGTCGGGAAAGCCGCCACCACGGCCTTGGGCTTCACCGGCATCCCCGCGGCCGCGAACACCGCCGTCGAGGCGCCGAAACCATGGCCGACCAACCCGAGCTTGGTCGGATGCACACTGATCTTGCCGTCGCCCAGTCGCACCCCGGCGATGATGTCGAGTGTCGTGCCGAGGTCGAACGCCAGGTTCAACACCGATGGCGCAATGCCCTTCTCGGTGTCGGGCGCCGCGGCGACGATTCCCCACGAGGCCAGGTGCTCGAGCGTGCCCGCGTAGCGCTCGACGCCGGTCACCCACTCGTGACCGAAGGCGACGCCAGGAAGGTTGAATCCCGACTCAGGGGTGTAGACCACGCCGCGCAGCCCGGCGAATGACAGATCGCCACGCAACACTCGGTGCGGTCCGCGCCGTTTCAAAGCGGCGAAGAGCTTCTTCGTGCCGGCCACCCGTCGAGCGTAGCCCACCCCGGCGACGGCGGCCGTAGGGTCCTTGCTGTGAAACTGCGTTGGCCCGTCGCAATCTTCCTGTTCGTGCTGGGCGTCGTGGCGTCGCTTGTCGGCGACCACAGTCACATCGTCACCGGCACCACTGAATATCTCTCCGACGCGGTCCCGTTCGTGTGGAGCAGCCCGGTGTGGTTCCCGCTTCTCGTTGCGATGGCGACAGTGACGATTGCCGAAGTGCGGTTGCACCTTCCCGATCTGCGTACGACGGTCACCGCGAGGCAGGGGATTGCCGGCGTCGCCGCCGTCGTCGGCATCTACGTCACCACAGCGCTGGTGCACACCGGTCGGGCGGTGCCGGTGAACGCGCTCATCTACGCACTGGCGGCGATCACCTGGTGTGCGCTCGGCGACCGCTGGGGTGCGCTGTGCGGTGTGCTCGCTGCGGTCGTCGGGCCCGCCGTCGAAGTCATTTTCGCCGCGGCCGGGCTCGCCCGCTACGCCGAGGATTCCGACGCTCTGTTCGGTGTCGCACCCTGGCTACCCGCGCTGTACTTCGCGTTCGGTGTGGTCGTCGCGCTGCTCGCCGAGATCGGTGCGCTGCGATCCTCACACCGCCCGCCAGCCACACCGGTCTCAGCGTCACACGTTTCGATCGGTGAGATTCCTGCGACGGGTGGTGATTCAAATGCCCGGGCAGACGGGCCTCGCTCGTCAAGCTGATTCGCCACATTGAAATCGGGCCGTGGAAAATACCAGCCAGCGATGACGTGTCGGTGAAGTCGATGTTAGCTGGATAGTCGTCTACGCTGGATACCTATGTGTGGGATCGTCGGCTACGTCGGCACGCGGGACGCTTGCGGAGTCGTCGTCGACGCGTTACGCCGGATGGAATACCGCGGCTACGACTCCTCGGGTGTCGCGCTGCTCGACGGAGCAGGCGGCCTGACCGTCGAGCGCCGCGCCGGCCGACTGGCCAACCTGGAGGCGGCACTGGCCGGCCGCGACGCCGTACACCTCGCGGGCAGCACCGGTCTCGGCCACACCCGCTGGGCCACCCACGGGCGACCGACCGATCGCAACGCCCACCCGCACCGCGACGCGTCGGGCAAGTTCGCCGTCGTCCACAACGGCATCATCGAGAACTACGCCGTGCTGCGCCGCGAACTCGAAGCCGACGGCGTGGAGTTCGCCAGCGACACCGACACCGAGGTCGCCGTCCACCTCGTCGCCCGCGAATACCGAACAGGTGACACCGCAGGCGATTTCACCAAATCCGTCTTCGCCGTCCTGCCGCGCCTGGAGGGTCACTTCACGCTGGTGTTCGCCAACGCCGACGAGCCGGGGACGATCATCGCGGCCCGCCGATCCACGCCCCTTGTGCTCGGCGTAGGTGACGGCGAGATGTTCATCGGCTCGGACGTCGCCGCGTTCATCGAGCACACCCGCGACGCCGTCGAACTCGGCCAGGATCAAGCGGTCGTCGTCACCGCCGACGGCTACCGGATCAGCGACTTCCACGGCGGCGACGTCACCGACTACCGGCCCTTTCATATCGACTGGGACCTGTCCGCCGCCGAGAAGGGCGGCTACGAGTACTTCATGCTCAAGGAGATCGCCGAGCAGCCCGCCGCCGTCGCCGACACTCTGCTCGGGCACTTCGTCGACGGCCGCATCGTGCTCGACGAACAGCGACTCTCCGATCAGGAGCTGCGTGAGATCGACAAGGTCTTCATCGTCGCCTGCGGGACGGCGTATCACTCCGGGCTGCTGGCCAAGTACGCCATCGAGCACTGGACGCGGCTGCCCGTCGAGGTCGAACTGGCCAGCGAGTTCCGCTATCGCGACTCGGTCCTCGATCGCCACACGCTGGTGGTTGCGATCTCGCAGTCCGGCGAGACCGCCGACACGCTCGAGGCCGTGCGGCACGCCAAGGAGCAGAAAGCCAGAGTGCTGGCGATCTGCAACACCAACGGCAGCCAGATCCCGCGGGAATGCGATGCGGTGCTCTACACCCGTGCCGGGCCTGAGATCGGCGTCGCTTCGACCAAAACATTCCTTGCCCAGATCACTGCCAACTACCTCGTCGGTCTCGCGCTCGCGCAGGCCCGCGGCACCAAATATCCGGAAGAGGTAGGCCGCGAGTATGCCGATCTCGAGGCGATGCCGGACATGGTGGCGCGTGTCCTCGACAGCGTCGATCCGGTATTCGATCTTGCCCGGCAGTTCGCGACGTCTCAGACCGTGCTGTTCCTCGGGCGTCACGTCGGCTATCCCGTCGCCCTCGAGGGTGCGCTGAAGCTCAAGGAACTCGCCTACATGCACGCCGAGGGCTTTGCGGCAGGCGAGTTGAAGCACGGTCCGATCGCGCTGATCGAAGACGATCTGCCGGTCATCGTCGTGATGCCGTCGCCGAAGAACTCACCCACCTTGCACGCCAAGCTGTTGTCGAACATCCGTGAGATCCAGGCCCGCGGCGCGGTCACCATCGTGATCGCAGAGGAGGGCGACGACACGGTGCGCCCATACGCCGACCATCTGGTCGAAATCCCGGCGGTATCAACGCTTTTCCAGCCGCTTCTGTCGACGATCCCACTGCAGGTGTTCGCCGCCGGGGTGGCGCAGGCCCGCGGCTACGACGTGGACAAGCCGCGTAATCTGGCCAAGTCCGTCACCGTCGAGTAGCGAATGGAGGTTGAGACGATGAGCTCGGTTCCCCGCGAGAATGAAGCGCCCAAAGAGACGACCGACGCGTTCCAGAACTTCATCGAGGAGCGCTACGGCGAATGGGAGCGGGAGTTTGGCGACGAAGTCGACGCTCGACGCACGACGTTCGACTCCAAAAAGTAGCTACTCGGGCTGGGTGCCGCGTGCGTCGAGTTGACGCAGCACCCGGTCGGCGATCGTCGGATCGGTTCCCGACTTGGTGCGGCTGTCGACGACGGCCTCCCTTGCCGCGGACAGCAGTTCGTCCTTGACGGCGTTGACGGTGAACGCGTCACCGGCGCGGTCCGTTTCGCCGTCGCGGCCGTCCGGCGTGAACCCGATCGAGTGCCACATCCGGTCGGCGTTCTCCCTGGCCTGCTCGAGAACCTCGTCGTCGACACGGCCCTGCTCGCGCAGCTCGTCGAGGCGTTGAAAACCCGCGGTTCTCGCGCGCCGGATCAATTCCTGTTCGGCCTCGCGGCGTTCGTCGGCCGACGCGCTCACGCCGAGGCGTTTCACGAGCCACGGCAGCGTCACCCCCTGCAGCAGCAGCGTGACGCCGATGACGACGAATGCGAAGAAGATCAGCCGATCGCGTTGCGGAAAGTTTGGCGGTAGCGCCAGCGCGGCCACCAGAGTCACCACGCCGCGCATTCCCGCCCAGGACGCGACGGTCATCTCTCGCCATCCGACGGGTTCGGCCAGTTTCGTGTTCCGTCTGCGCCGCGCCTTCTCGTCGATGGTCGCCACCGCGAAGATCCACAGAATGCGGACGACGATCACCACGGCGGTCACGATCGCCGCCTGACCGATCAACGTGTGGATCCGCCCGTCCACCTGTATGGCCACCGCGCGCATCTCGAGGCCGACGAATGCGAAAGCCGCTCCGGTCACCAGGAGTTCGACGATTTCCCACGTCGTGCTCGACACCATCCGGGTCTGGGCGGACTCGGCGTCGCCGTACCGGCTGAGAGCCAGCGCGACGGTGACAACCGCCAGCACCCCGCTCCCGTGCGCGACGTCGGCGGCGGCGTAGGCGGCGAACGGGATCAGCAGGACGAGCGCGCTGCCTGCCGGATGTGCGGGCAGCTTCTTCACGAGCAGTCGAGCGATGACGGCCATCGCGAGGCCGACCGCAACGCCGACTACGACGGCCACCGCGAGCGTCACTCCGCCGCGCCACGGCGAGAATTCCCCCGTCAGCGCGCCGGCCACCGCGAATTCATACAGCACCAGGGCGGTGGCATCGTTGGAGAGCCCTTCTCCCTCCAGGATCGTCCGCAGCCGACGCGGCAGTCCCAGTTTCTGCGCGACCGCGGTGGCCGCGACGGGGTCAGGTGGCGCGACCGCCGCACCGAGCGCAATAGCGGCGATCAGCGGCAGCCCCGGAATCAGTGCCTGCAGAGTTGCTCCGACTGCGAAGGCCGTCACCGCCACCAACGCGACCGCCAAGAACATGATCGGCCTGCGGTTATCCAGAAACTCGCGCCATGACGTGCGGCGCGCGGCGGCGAACAGCAGCGGCGGCAGAACCAGCGGGAGCAGCAACTCCGGATTGAAGACAGGCAGCCGCGATCCGGGAATGAAGGCGAGCGCCAGGCCGAAGACCAGGAGCAGAACCGGATACGGCACGGAGAAACGTCCGGCCACCGGGGCAAGCACGACCGTCGCGACCATCAGCACCAGAAGCAGTGTCAAGGCAGCCAAGCGGCAACATCTCCGATCTCGCGGTGGGTGTGAACCGCGTGATTGGATTCCCGTTCTCCCCAGTCTGTATCCCAACCGGGATATAACGTGAGTGAGATCCGCGTCGCAGCGGGGGATCGAGCGGGACGGGAGCTGATGCGGTACTACTACTCCGCTGATGCGATCCGTGAAGCCGAAGCGCCGCTGCTGGCATCTCTGCCCGATGGCAAGCTCATGCGTCGGGCGGCCAACGGTTTGGCCACCGCGATCGCGCGGGACCTGATGGTGCGCACCGGCGGTGTTTCCGGCCGGTCGGTCTGTGCCGTTGTCGGATCCGGTGACAACGGCGGCGACGCGTTGTGGGCTGCGACGCTACTGCGCCGCCGCGGTGCGTCGGCGTCAGCCGTGCTGCTGAATCCCGAGCGCACACACCGAAAAGGGCTCGCGGCGTTTCGCAACGCGGGCGGCAGAACCGTGCAAAGTGTGCCGCCCACAACCGATCTGGTCATCGACGGTGTCGTCGGTATCTCCGGTTCGGGTTCGCTGCGGCCTGCCGCCGCCGAGCTATTCGCCGCCGTCGACGACGCGGGTATTCCGGTCGCGGCCGTCGACATCCCCAGTGGCCTGGACGTGCGCACCGGCGCGTCGGAGGGTCCCGCCGTGCACGCGGCGCTGACCGTCACCTTCGGTGGACTGAAACCCGTTCACGCGCTGGGTGACTGCGGCCGCGTCGAACTGGTGGACATCGGCCTGGACCTGCCGCAGTCCGACATCATGAGTTTCGAAGCCGCCGATGTCGCCGCCCGGTGGCCAATGCCCGGGCCGAAGGACGACAAATACACCCAGGGTGTCACCGGCATCCTGGCAGGCTCGGCGACGTATCCGGGCGCGGCCGTGCTGTGCACAGGTGCGGCGGTGGCAGCCACCTCCGGTATGGTCCGCTACGCGGGAAGCGCTGCGCAACAAGTACTTTCACACTGGCCCGAGGTCATCGCATCGCCCAGTCCTGCCGCGGCGGGGCGGGTGCAAGCGTGGGCCGTCGGACCGGGCTTGGGCACCGACGATATCGGTGCGTCGGCGTTGTGGTTCGCGCTCGACAGCGACCTACCCGTGATCGTGGACGCCGATGGGCTGACGATCCTCGCAGCGCACCCCGATCTCGTCGCCAACCGCGCAGCGCCGACGGTGCTCACCCCGCATGCGGGAGAGTTCGCGCGACTGGCCGGATCGCCACCCGGTGATGACCGCATCGACGCCACCCGCAGGCTGGCCGACCAGTTCGGCGCTACGGTTCTGCTCAAGGGAAACATCACCGTCATCGCCGAACCCGGTGGGCCGGTGTATCTCAGTCCTGCGGGCCAGTCGTGGGCGGCCACTGCCGGATCGGGGGATGTGCTGTCCGGCATCATCGGCGCGCTGCTCGCCGCGGGCCTGCGTTCCGGCGAAGCCGCGGCCGCCGCAGCCTTCGTGCACGCGCGCGCAGCCAACCTGTCGGCCGCCGACCCCGGCCCACGGCCCGCGCCCACCTCCGCATCGCGCATCCTGCACCACGTCCGCACCGCAATCGCCCGCCTGTAAGCAGTCACGAAAGGACTTTCCATGCCGCCCAAGCGTTTCCACGGCCCGCAGGTCGCACCGGCATACACGGGGCGGTTGGCCATGGCGCCCGTCCCGTCCCTACGGATGCCCGATGAGTCTATGGAGCCCGACGCGGCCTACCGTTTCATCCATGACGAGTTGATGCTCGACGGCAGCTCCCGGTTGAACCTGGCGACATTCGTCACCACGTGGATGGACCCGCAAGCCGAAAAGCTGATGGCCGAGACGTTCGACAAGAACATGATCGACAAGGACGAATACCCGGCTACCGCGGCCATCGAGGCCCGCTGTGTGTCGATGGTCGCCGACCTGTTCCACGCCGAGGGACTGCGCGACGACGACCCGTCAAGCGCGACGGGGGTTTCCACGATCGGGTCCAGCGAGGCCGTCATGCTCGCGGGTCTCGCGCTGAGCTGGCGGTGGCGCGAACGCGTCGGGAAGAACTGGCGCCAGCGCCGACCCAACCTGGTGATGGGGTCCAACGTTCAGGTCGTGTGGGAGAAGTTCTGCCGCTACTTCGACGTCGAGCCGCGCTACCTGCCGATGGAGAAGGGCCGCTACGTCATCACGCCCGAGCAGGTGCTCGAGACCATCGACGAGGACACGATCGGCGTCGTCGCGATCCTCGGCACCACGTTCACCGGCGAGCTCGAGCCGATCGGCGAAATCTGTGAGGCACTGGACAAGCTGGCTACCGACGGCGGACTCGACATTCCCGTGCACGTCGATGCGGCCAGTGGCGGCTTCGTCGTCCCGTTCCTGCACCCAGACCTGGTGTGGGACTTCCGGCTGCCGCGCGTGGTGTCGATCAACGTGAGCGGCCACAAATACGGGCTGACCTATCCCGGCATCGGATTCGTGGTGTGGCGCAACGCCGAACATCTGCCCGAAGATCTGGTTTTCCGCGTCAACTACCTCGGCGGCGACATGCCGACCTTCACCTTGAACTTCTCGAGACCCGGCAATCAGGTCGTCGGCCAGTACTACAACTTCCTGCGGCTGGGACGCGAGGGGTATGCGCAGGTGATGGGATGTTTGTCGCAGACGGCGCGGTGGCTGGGCGACCAACTGCGCGACAGCGAGCATTTCGAGTTGATCTCCGACGGCTCGGCGATCCCGGTCGTCAGCTTCCGGCTGAAGGGTGATCCGGGCTACACCGAATTCGACGTCTCACATGCGCTGCGGTCGTACGGCTGGCAGGTACCGGCCTACACGATGCCGGAGAACGCCACCGACATCGTCGTGCTGCGCATCGTCGTTCGCGAGGGTTTCTCGATGGATCTGGCTCGCGCGTTGCACGACGACACCATCACCGCGCTGCGCCATCTCGACGAGCTGAAGCCCGCCGGCCACTTCGACGAGCTCCAGCCGTTCGCGCACTGACGATTTTCGTGCCGTGCAGCACCTGTGGTGTCCCGCCGCTATTTGTCGCGTTTATGCGTCGAGGTATGTGCGCACGATGTCGGCTTTGCGTTGAAGCCGGTCGGCTGCTTCATCTTGATGAACTGAGCGGTAGTGCTCCCCCTGCGTCTCGTACTCGGTGACGAGGCCTCGGACGATCGCGTAGACGTCTGTCATCGCCAGCTCGCGACGCGGCGTCTCGGTGGATCCAACTCCAGCCGAGGACTGGGCGATGACCTCGTCAGCAGATCGCGGGGAATATGTGCCTGGTCCGACGGCTTCGGCGTTGTCTATCGCGGCGATCATTGTTCGTAACGCTGAGATCGCGTCCGGTTGGCGTGATTTGACAGCGGCACGAAGCTCGCGGCGCAATGCTTCGCGGAACTGCGCGGAATCCTCTGCGTGATTCACGATCTCGCGCTTTGCTTCAGGAAGGTGTGCAGGTCGTCGCCGTCGGCGAAGAGACCGTGACCGACGCCGGCTAGCAGGCGGACCGATGCGCTGGGCTGCAGGCGAGTTAAGCGTGCGGCGGTGTCGGATGAGTTGAGCATGCGGTCGCGCGTGCCCAAAACGACGAATAGTGGTGCCCTGATGGCCTTTAGCTGTTCGTCGGAGAAGATGGGCAGTGTATCCCGGCGGGGACGATAGCTGCGTTGGATCAGCATCATGTAGTCGATGACGGGGTCAGGAATGCTGCCGGGCCCGAGTGCGAACCGCAGCGCAATACGTGTACCGCGGTTTCCGAACGGCATCAGAGCCAGTGCTGCAAGGACTGCTCCGTAACGTTGTCGGCCGATGCCGCCCGGGGCCCGCAGGGCCAGTCGTTCGACGCGGGCTGGCCGTCGAATCGCGTAATCCGTGGCGATCCAGCCGCCAAACGACACCCCTACGAAGGCGGCGGCGTCGACGCCAAGCTCGTCGAGCACGTCGTCGAGCCATGATGCGTAAAAATCGGAATCAAGGGGAGGTCGAGACGGTGCACTCAATCCCGGCTCGCCGATGACGTCGACCAGGTACAGCCTGTGGGTCAGTGACCAGCGCGGTGCATCCGCCTCCCAGATCGCGCTGTTGCTCCCTGCCCCGTGCAGCAGCACCACCGGTGGTGCGTCGGCGGGTCCGCAGTCCAGGACGAAGGTTCCGCCCTTACGAGTGGCGACGGTGCGCTGGCGCACCGGCACTGTCCAGCGTTGAAGGTGCTCGCGGTAGCTGCACTGCACGACGTGCTGGCCAGATCGGGACCGATAGACGTTCGTGCTCACCGGTCGTCCTGGCGTGTCAAGACGCCAATCATTCCGATGACGGCTGTCGTGGATTCTGGGTCGCCGACGACGAAGACTGTCAGACGGCAAGCACATTCGTCGTACGTCGAGTGAACGTCGAGCTGCCCTGGGCGGTTTGAGTCGCCGACCGCTGCCGCGGTGAGGTGTGCGGTGATCCGGTCCATTGTGAGGCGGTCGACGTTGTCGATGTGCACAACGGTCGAAACGCGCGCGCGAGGGCTGTCGGCCTGCTCGTGCGTGGCTGCACCGGTGAAGGCGCGCAGATCCTGCTCGGTGATTCGGTACTGCTTGCCCATCCGCACGGCGGGTAGGCGGCCGTCGCGGACGTATCCGCGCACAGTGCGCACGTGGAGTCCGAGAATGTCGGCCACCTGTTCAGCCGAATACACAGCGACGCTCATGACCGTAAAATACCTTATTAGTCCACAAACTGGTCGATAATAAGGAGCGATAGAGTGGTTTACGCGCGCCCTCTGTACGGCAATTCGCAGCACCAGGGCCGCCATCCGGGTTCTGGGACAATCGGCGGTAGGTGACATGACAATGCCGACGACCGATCTGACGACGCCCCTGACGCCCAGCGCCAACGCCGAGGCGGTGGTAGACCTCGCCGCGATCGCGCACAACGTCAGGGTCCTGCGCGAGCACGCAGGTTCGGCGCAGGTGATGGCCGTCGTCAAGGCCGACGGTTACGGTCACGGCGCCATCCCGGTGACTAGGGCGGCACTTGCGGCAGGTGCCGCCCAGATCGGTGTCGCGACCATCGACGAGGCGCTGGCGCTGCGCCGCGACGGCATCACCGCTCCGGTCCTCGCATGGCTGCATCCGCCCGGCACCGACTTCGTGCCCGCGCTGCAGTCCAACGTGCAGATCGCGGTGTCGTCGCCGCGCCAGTTGTACGAGCTGCTAGCCGCCGCCAAGCTGACCGGCGTCACGGCGGATGTCACCCTCAAAGTCGACACCGGGCTCAACCGCAATGGCGTCAGCGCCGCCGAGTACCCACAGGTGCTCACCGCACTGCGCAACGCGGTCGCCGACGAGGCCATCCGACTGCGGGGCATCATGTCGCACCTGGCCTACGGTGACGACCCAGACAACCCCGTCAACGCGTTGCAGGCGCAGCGGCTGACCGACATGCGCGATCAGGCCCGCAGCGAGGGAGTGCACTTCGAGATCGCGCACCTGTCCAATTCGCCCGCGGCCTTGACGCGTCCGGACCTGAACTACGACATGATCCGGCCCGGCATCGCCGTCTACGGCCTGAATCCCGTGCCGGAGTTCGGCGACCCCGGTTTGCGGCCCGCCATGACGCTCAAATGCCCTGTGGCGCTGGTCAGGTCGATCCGTGCCGGCGACGGCGTCTCTTACGGGCACACCTGGGTCGCCGACCGCGACACCACACTGGCTCTGCTTCCAGTCGGATACGCCGACGGCATTTTCCGCACCCTGAGCGGTCGGATGAGCGTGCTGATCAACGGCAGGCTTCGACCCAGTGTCGGCCGGATCTGCATGGACCAGTTCGTCGTCGACCTCGGCCCCGATGCCGGCGATGTCAATGAGGGCGACGAGGCGATCCTGTTCGGGCCGGGCACCGACGGTGAACCCACCGCGCAGGATTGGGCCGACATGCTGGACACGATTCACTACGAGGTCGTCACCAGCCCGCGGGGACGGGTCATCAGGACGTATCAACGCGATCCAGGCCAAGGTGGCACCGGTGAGCGCTAACGACCCGAAACGGCTGCGCAGCAGCGCGAATGCCGGTCTGTTGGCGGGCGCAGCCGGGCTGGTCGCCGTCGGCTCCATCGCCGGGGTGACCGCCGCCCGCTCCATGACCAGGCGCACCACGCGCGACGATCCCTATGCGGGAGAGGATTTCGAGCGGCTCGATGCCGATCGCAGCTCAGTAGTGACCACCCCCGACGGAGTCGATCTCGCGGTGCGCGAGGTCGGTCCCCAGCAGGCTCCGCTGACTGTCGTGTTCTGCCACGGATTCTGTCTTCGCATGGGCGCCTTCTACTTTCAGCGCGCACGGCTGGAGGCCGAGTGGGGCGACCAGGTGCGGATGGTCTTCTACGACCAGCGCGGCCATGGCCAGTCGGCGGAGTCCTCACCGGACACCTACACCGTCGAGCAGTTGGGCAAGGACCTGGAAGCCATCCTTGCCGTCACCGCGCCCAAGGGCCCGGTGGTGCTGGTGGGTCATTCGATGGGCGGTATGACGGTGCTTTCGCATGCCCGGCAGTTCCCACACCGCTACCCGACGCGCATCGTCGGCGTCGCGCTGATCGCCTCTGCGGCAGAAGGTGTCGCGCGTTCGCCCGTCGCGGAGATCCTCAAGAACCCGGCGCTGGAGGCGGTGCGGTTCGCAGTCCGCTACACCCCGAAGACCGTGCACCGCGCCCGTGGCGCTGCCAAGTCGGTGGTGGCCCCGATCCTGCGGACGGCGTCCTACGGCGACGCGAAGGTCAGCCCCAGCGTGGTGGCGTTCTCCGAGAAGATGATGCACGGCACCCCGATCGTCACGCTGGTCGAGTTTCTGCACGCCCTGGAGGTGCACGACGAAGACGCGGCGCTGCCCACCCTCGCCAAGGTGCCGACGTTGATCGCCTGCGGCAGCCGGGATCTGATCACGCCGGCCGAACACTCCGAAGCCATGGCGGCCAGGCTGCCGAAGTCGGAGCTCGTGATCGTCGAGGGCGCAGGGCATCTCGTGCAGCTGGAGCAACCCGACGTGATCGACGACGCACTCGTGCGGCTCGTCGAGCGAGCCACGCCGTCCAAGCTCGTCGCGTTGACACGGCGATTGCGCGAGCGGGTCAGGCCCCATGGCTAACCAGGCGGGCACCGCGGAGCTGCCCAGCGCAGAGGACACCAAAGCGCTCGGCGCCAAGCTCGGCGGCCAGCTGCGCGCCGGTGACGTGGTGGTCCTGTCGGGACCGCTCGGCGCGGGAAAGACAGTGCTCGCCAAGGGAATCGCCGAGGCGATGGACGTCGACGGGCCGGTCACGTCGCCGACGTTCGTATTGGCCAGGGTGCACCCGGCGCGGCAGCTGGGGTCACCGGCCATGGTGCATGTCGACATGTACCGGTTGCTCGACCACGCGGGCGCCGACCTGCTCGGCGAACTCGACTCCCTGGACCTCGACACCGATCTCGACGACGCGGTGGTCGTCGTCGAATGGGGAGAGGGCATCGTCGAGCGACTCTCAGATCGACACCTCGACGTCCGCCTGGAGCGCTCGGCGGATACCGACGTGCGAACCGCGATTTGGCGTTGGAGCAGGCCATGATTAACGTCGTGCTCGCCATCGACACCGCCACGCCCGCCGTCACCGCGGGGATCGTGCGGTGCGACGGGGACAGCATCGACGTGCTCGCCGAACGGGTGACGGTCGATGCCCGGGCGCACGCCGAACAGTTGACTCCTAACGTGCTGGCGGCCCTCGCCGAAGCGAAGATCACAGTGGCCGACCTCAACGCCGTCGTCGTCGGTTGCGGCCCAGGGCCTTTCACCGGACTGCGAGTCGGGATGGCGACCGCCGCCGCGTACGGGCAGGCCCTCGGCATTCCGGTGTACGGCGTGTGCAGCCTCGATGCCATCGGCGTCGACACTGCGGGGGAGGTGCTCGTCGTCACCGACGCCCGCCGTCGCGAGGTGTACTGGGCGCGCTACAGCGATGGGTTGCGCGTCGAGGGGCCCGCTGTGAACGCACCGGCAGATGTGCCGACCGACGCCGGTGCCGTCGCCGGCTCGCCAGAACACGCGGCGCTTTTCGCGATGCCGATGCAGCCCGCGGTCTACCCGACGGCGTCCGGGCTCGTGCGTGCCGTCGACTGGACAGCGCCTCCCCAGCCACTCGTTCCGCTCTATCTGCGCAGGCCGGACGCCAAGCCGCAAGCCGTGGCACCGGTGGTGACGCGGTGATCGTCTGTTACGGCCAGCTGATGCCGGCCGACGCGGCGCGCTGCGCCGAGCTGGAGGCGCAGCTGTTCGAGGGCGACGACCCGTGGCCGGCGGCGGCGTTCCTGCGTGAGCTCGCCGCGCCGCACATCCGCTACGTCGCCGCACGTGCCGACGACAAGCTCGTCGGTTATGCGGGTATCGCGCGCCTGGGCCGAAAGCCGCCGTACGAGTATGAGATCCACACGATCGGCGTCGATCCCGCATTCCAGGGGCACGGCATCGGCAGGCAGATGTTGAACCGCCTGCTGGAGGTCGCCGGCGATGACACCGTCTACCTGGAAGTGCGTACCGACAACACCGCCGCCATTGCGATGTACGAGGGCGCCGGCTTCGTCAACGTCGGCCTGCGCAAGCGCTACTACCGGGTCAGCGGCGCCGACGCTTACACCATGCAACGTGCCGCACGAGGGGGTTCGAGGTGACCACCATCCTGGCCATCGAAAGTTCTTGCGATGAAACAGGAATCGGCATCGCTGAGCTGGCCGACGACGGAACCGTGACGCTGCTGGCCGACGAGGTCGCCTCCAGCGTCGACGAACACGCGCGGTTTGGCGGCGTCGTGCCGGAGATCGCCTCGCGTGCCCATCTGGAGGCGCTGGGGCCCACCATGCGTCGCGCGCTCGACGCCGCCGGTATCGCCAGGCCGGACGTCGTCGCGGCCACGATCGGCCCGGGGCTCGCGGGCGCCCTGCTGGTGGGTGTGGCGGCGGCCAAGGCTTACGCCGTCGCGTGGCAGGTGCCGTTCTACGCGGTCAACCATCTCGGCGGCCACCTCGCCGCTGACGTATACGACCACGGCCCGCTGCCCGAGTGCGTCGGCTTGCTGGTCTCCGGCGGCCACACCCATCTGCTGCACGTGCGGTCGCTGGCTGAACCGATCACCGAGCTCGGCAGCACGGTCGACGACGCCGCGGGGGAGGCCTACGACAAGGTGGCGCGGCTGCTCGGACTCGGATACCCCGGCGGCAAGGTGCTCGACGACCTGGCGCGCGAGGGCAACCGTGACGCGATCGTGTTCCCCCGCGGGATGACCGGGCCACGCGACGATCCGTACGCGTTCAGCTTCTCCGGGCTCAAGACTGCCGTCGCACGCTATGTCGAGAAGAACCCCGGTGCACCGCAGGCCGACGTGGCGGCGGGTTTCCAGGAAGCGGTGGCCGATGTGCTCACCATGAAGGCCGTGCGGGCCGCCACAGAACTGGGGGTGTCCACGCTGTTGTTCGCCGGCGGCGTCGCCGCGAACTCACGGCTGCGCGAGCTGGCCGAAGAGCGTTGTGCGGCAAATGGTTTGACGTTGCGTATCCCTCGGCCGCGGCTGTGCACCGACAACGGCGCGATGATCGCATCGTTTGCGGCACATCTGGTGGCCGCGGGCGCTGCGCCGTCACCCCTCGATGTCGCCAGTGACCCAGGTCTGCCTGTGGTGAAAGGGCAGCTGTAACCGTCATGCACTACGACCTGCGCCTGCGACCCGCGCAGCCGGCCACGCCCGCGCGCGACGCTTTCACGGTCCATCGCCGGGAGGTGCCGCCCAGCGAGGGCCGCGACGGGTTGTCGCTGGCCTTCGTGCACGAAGGCCAAGGCGGTTATCCACTTCTGCTCTTGCACGGCTATCCCGAGACCAAACGCATCTGGTGGCGCAACATCGGCGCGCTCGCCGCCGCCGGCTATGAGGTGATCGCGCCCGATCTGCGCGGCTACGGCGAATCCGATATCTCGGCCGAGGACGTCTACGACCTCGCGGCATGGAGTCGCGACGTGTACCTGCTCGTCCATGACGTACTCGGGCATGAGCGCTGCGGTGTGGTCGCAGGCGACCTTGGAGGCGCCGTATCGATAGACCTGCTGCACCGCTTCCCCGGTTTTGTCGAGAAGCTCGTGTTCTTCAATTCGGTGCCACCGTTCGTCTTCAAGGACTTCGCCGCTGCGGGCATCGATGTGTCGTCGATACGCGCGCTCGGTGACGGGCCGACGAGCGACTACCGCTACCGGCAAGGCGTGACGCCCGACCAGCTGGCCGACGAACTGGACACAGTCGCCAAGCGTCGCCGATACATCGCCGAGTTCTACGGACATCGGCTGTGGGCGTCGCCTGGCACGTTCTCCGCCGCCGACGTCGACTTCATGACGGAAATGTTCACCACGGAGGAACGGCTGCGCGCCGGCTGGGCGTGCTATCAGCTCATGCAGGGGCGACGGCCGGTGAGCGAGCCGCCGATCGTGGACCGAAAGGTCGACGTGCCGACATTGGTCCTCTACGGCATGGACGACCAGGCGATCGGTCCGGACTTCCTGCCCACCTGCGAAGTGGCGTTCACCAACCGCGTCGGACCCGTCGTGGTGCCCGGGGCGGGACATTTTCTCCAGTGGGAGCGTGCGGACATCTTCAACCCGCTGGTCATCGCCTATTTCGGCGATGTTCGTGTTCGCTGCGCGAGATAGGCATGGGGCGCCCTTGAGTGCTAGCACTCTCATGTATAGAGTGCTAGGTGGCAGGCGACCACGCCCTTGACCGGCACCCGCGACGACGGCACGAGGGCACGGACGCATGCCAATACCTAGAGCTGTGAAACCCGAACTACTGGAAGGGCTCCAATCGTGGCGAGCGTGAACATCAAGCCACTCGAGGACAAGATCCTCGTACAGGCCAACGAGGCCGAGACCACGACCGCGTCTGGTCTGGTCATCCCCGACACCGCCAAGGAAAAGCCGCAGGAAGGCACCGTCGTCGCAGTCGGCCCCGGCCGGTGGGACGAGGACGGCGAGAAGCGGATCCCCCTGGACGTGTCCGAGGGCGACACCGTCATCTACAGCAAGTACGGCGGCACCGAGATCAAGTACAACGGCGAGGAGTACCTGATCCTGTCCGCTCGCGACGTGCTGGCCATCGTCAACAAGTAACGACGCACGTGACCGCCCCGGCGATCCCCGCGCAAGCGGCGGGTCCCCGGGGCGTCATGCACAGCAAGGACGGACACGCATATGGCTAAAGAAATTGAATTCAACGAAACCGCGCGCCGCGCAATGGAATCCGGCGTCAACAAGCTCGCCGACGCGGTACGTGTGACGCTGGGTCCGCGCGGTCGGCACGTCGTGCTGGCCAAGTCGTTCGGCGGACCGACGGTCACCAACGACGGTGTCACCATCGCCCGCGAGATCGACCTCGAGGATCCGTTTGAGAACCTGGGTGCTCAGCTGGTGAAGTCGGTGGCCACCAAGACCAACGACGTCGCCGGTGACGGTACGACGACCGCGACGGTGCTGGCTCAGGCCTTGGTCAAGGCGGGTCTGCGCAACGTCGCCGCAGGCGCCAACCCCATCGCGCTGGGCTCGGGCATCGGCAAGGCCGCCGACGCGGTGTCGGAGGCCCTGCTGGCCGCGGCCACCCCGGTGTCCGACAAGAAGGGCATCGCGCAGGTTGCCACGGTGTCCTCGCGTGACGAGCAGATCGGCGAGCTGGTCGGCGAGGCGATGACCAAGGTCGGCGCCGACGGTGTGGTCTCGGTGGAGGAGTCGTCGACGCTCAACACCGAACTGGAAATCACCGACGGTGTCGGCTTTGACAAGGGCTTCATCTCGGCGTACTTCATCACCGACTTCGACACGCAGGAGGCGGTGCTCGAGGACGCGCTGGTGCTGCTGCACCGCGAGAAGATCAGCTCGTTGCCCGATCTGCTGCCGCTTCTGGAGAAGGTCGCCGAGGCAGGCAAGCCGCTGCTGATCGTCGCCGAAGACGTTGAGGGCGAGGCGCTTTCCACGTTGGTGGTGAACGCGATCCGCAAGACGCTGAAGGCCGTCGCGGTCAAGGCGCCGTTCTTCGGAGACCGCCGCAAGGCGTTCCTGGAGGATCTCGCGATCGTGACCGGTGGCCAGGTGGTCAACCCCGACGTCGGGTTGCTGCTGCGCGAGGTCGGCCTCGAGGTGCTCGGCTCGGCGCGCCGCGTCGTGGTCAGCAAGGACCAGACCGTGATCGTCGACGGCGGCGGGACGAAGGACGCGATCGAGGGCCGTAAGGCTCAGCTACGTGCCGAGATCGAGACCACCGATTCCGACTGGGACCGCGAGAAGCTCGAGGAGCGGCTGGCCAAGCTGGCGGGCGGCGTCGCGGTGATCAAGGTCGGCGCGGCCACCGAGACGGCGCTCAAGGAGCGCAAGGAGAGCGTCGAGGATGCGGTCGCCGCAGCCAAGGCCGCGGTCGAGGAGGGCATCGTCACCGGTGGTGGCGCCGCCCTGGTGCAGGCACGGTCCGCGCTCAAGCCGCTGAGGGACGCGCTGTCCGGCGACGAGGCGCTCGGGGTCGACGTGTTCTCGCAGGCGCTGTCTGCTCCGCTGTACTGGATTGCGACCAATGCGGGCCTCGACGGGCACGTCGTGGTCAACACGGTCAGCGAGCTGCCGCCCGGGGACGGCTTCAACGCCGCCACCCTCGAGTACGGAAACCTGGTCGCCGGCGGCGTCGTCGACCCCGCGAAGGTCACCCGCTCGGCGGTGCTCAATGCCGCGTCGGTGGCCCGGATGGTGCTCACCACCGAGACGGCCGTCGTGGACAAGCCGGAGGAGCCAGCGGACGACGGCCATGGCCACGGCCACGGGCATCACCACCATCACTGAGTAGTAGTTCGAAACACCCCCGGCCGCAGTGGCCGGGGGTGTTTTGTTTTCTGCATGGATCGCATCTGGCAATGGGCGTGGGATCGGTACGCGCCGAGGTACTCGTGGGCGATCTGGGCATTTGTGCTCGCTGGCATGACGCCGACTTACATCGTCTGGTCGGTTGTTGTTGTCGCGTTCGAGAAGTCAGATCGATACCTCGAGGCGGTCGCCTTCACGGTCGTCGCGGTTCTTGTGAACGCATCTGTGTCGGTTCTTCCGGGTAGCCGACAGCTTCGACGTGTGCAATGGTGGGCGGCCGGCCGTGAAGTCGACCGTGCGGCAGCGTTGGCAGACACCTATGTATGGACTCGCGCGGCGCGCGCTCGAGCCTTCATGTTTCTGCCTGTTTGGACAGCTTTGTTCACCGGCATTGTCGGAGCGATTGCAGGCGCGGCGGGGACACGGATAGTTCAATACGGCTTCTTGGGCGCTGCGGTGGGAATAGCCATGGCAATGATCGGTGTGCACAACTCAGTACAAGGAGCATTACGCCCGGCCAGGACCGCCCTTGCCGGGGATACGGGCGTCGGCGACGCGCTTCCCCGCCCTCGCCCGACCTTTGCCACCTGGTCGAATCTGGCGATTTTGGGCTGCATGTACGCCTTCACCGTCGAGGGCGCGATGATGGCGGTCGTCCTGGACCCAGCGGGCGAGTTCCCAGCGCTTCCGGGTGTGATCGGGCTTATCTTGACGCTCGGCCTCGGCGCGCCCATCACCATCGGCGCCTTGTTCTCGCCGTCCCTGCGGCCCATTCGGGATCTGGCCGACGGCACCAAACGCGTTGCGGCGGGCGACTACTCACAGCGTCTGCCGGTGGTGCAGGACGATGACCTCGGTGCGCTGGCGGCGTCATTCAACAGGATGCAGACGGGTTTGGCTGAGCGGCAACGACTTCAAGCCGCATTCGGAACCTACGTCGACCCCGGGCTGGCCGCGCGACTGCTCGAGCAGGGTGACGACGTGTTCACGGGTGAGCGTCGCGAGGTGACGGTGATGTTCGTCGACATCCGTGATTTCACCCCGTTCGCCGAAGCGAATTCCGCCGAGGAGACGGTTGCTCGCCTCAATGCATTGTTCGAGATCGTCGTGCCCGCTGTGGTTGACGCCGGCGGGCACGTCAACAAGTTCCTCGGTGACGGCGCGCTGGCGGTCTTCGGTGCCCCGAATGATCTCGCCGATCATGCCGACGCCGCGCTGTCCGCCGCGGCGGTGATTCATCGGCTGGTCGCCCAGCAGTTCGGCGGTGAGCTTCGGATCGGCATCGGGATCAACACTGGTGTGGTGATCGCCGGAACCATCGGTGGCGCAGGCAAACTCGAGTTCACGTTGATTGGCGATGTGGTCAACGTGGCGGCGCGGGTCGAACAGCTGACGAAGACGACCGGTGATGCGATCCTGATCACTAACAGCAGCGCCAAGGCGTTGACCGCCACACCGCCCGAACTCATCGACCGGGGAAGCCATGCGCTGAAGGGAAAGTCAGCCGCCGTAAGAGTTTTCGGACTCTACCCAGCGCCGTGATGAGCAGTGATGAACCGAGCTCGGCCCCATGGCGAGACGATCTCGTCAACGTCGCCGAAAGACTCGAAGCCAAGACCAGGCAGACTCGGTGGACCGCGAGAACCGATCACCTCATCGAGCGGGACTTCGCGGCGGGCGCGTACGCGATACGGAAGCTGATCGAGTCTCATCAGGTGCCAGACCACGCTGGCTTCCCGGTCCGCCGTTGCGAGAGGGCAGGAACCGACGCCGACGAATTCGAGCACGGCCGCCGGGCGTCGCTGTCCGTACTGGAGCTGTGCCACGAGATCCTGCACAGCGTCGTGTTCACGTTCTCGTGCGGCGAGACGGCAGACCTCTTCGACGGCGTCTACGTGTCATCCCGGCGCGACCGATCCGCATATCTGGTACTGGCGTCCGACTTCATCGCCCTGTGCTCCGACATGGGCCAGACGTGAGCAAACACTGCGATTTTGCCGCAGTCGGCCAGCCGTATACCCTGGTCGCCGTGAACATTGGTGGCCGCGTCAGCTATTGGCGCTTTATGCAGGCTCCGGGCGGAGCCGATAAAGCGCAGCGCTAAGCACGCATCCACCCGGAGCCCAGGCAGTGACCAGCAGGTCGCTGCCTTTCGTCATTCAAGGGCGCCGGACATTCACCCCAGTGCCCACACCAGAAAGGCACCCGACAATGAACCTCTCGCAGATCGCGAGCGCGCCGGCGACGTCGGATCGGCGGATTCGCAGCTTCAGCGAGATCCCGAGCCCCCATGACGTGCTCACCGAATTCCCGCTGGGCGCCCGGCGCGCCGAGCGAGTGGCCCGAGACCGCGACGAGATCGCAGAGATCCTCGCCGGCCGCGACGAGCGTCTGCTGGTCGTGGTGGGCCCCTGTTCGGTGCACGACCCGAAGGCGGCACTCGATTACGCCAGCCGCCTGGTCAAGGTCGCCGACGAGCTCGGCGATCGGCTCAAGATCGTGATGCGGGTCTACTTCGAGAAGCCGCGCACCACGATCGGTTGGAAGGGCTTGATCAACGATCCGGGTATGGACGGCACCTTCGATGTGGCCCGCGGCTTGCGCACCGCTCGGCAATTGCTGCTCGACATCATCGATATCGGTCTGCCGGTGGGCTGTGAGTTTCTGGAACCGACCAGCCCCCAGTACATCGCCGACGCGGTGGCATGGGGTGCAATCGGTGCCCGCACGACCGAATCCCAGGTACACCGTCAACTGGCATCTGGACTGTCGATGCCCGTCGGCTTCAAGAACGGCACCGACGGCAACATCCAGGTGGCGGTCGACGGCGTGAAAGCCGCTGCCGCCCAGCATGTTTTCTTCGGCATGGATGATCGCGGGCGCGGTGCACTGGTGCGGACCGAGGGCAACAAGGACTGCCACGTGATCCTGCGCGGCGGTACCGACAGGCCGAACTACGATGCGGATTCGGTGCAGGCCGCGGCCGCCAAGCTGACGGCGGCCGGGTTACCCGGGCGGGTCGTGATCGATTGCAGCCACGCCAACTCCGGCAAGGACCACGCCCGCCAGGCGGTTGTGGCTGCCGAGGTGGCGCAGCTGGTTCGCGACGGCCTCCCGATTAGTGGGGTGATGCTGGAGAGCTTCCTGGTCGCAGGCGCGCAAGCGGCCGAAACGCGCCCGCTGACCTACGGACAATCAGTGACCGACAAATGCATGGATTGGCCTACCACCGAAATTGCTTTGCGGGAGCTGGCCGCTGGCGCCTAGGAGGCGCGGCGGATACCCCGCTTGAGTAGCAACTCCCGCTCGGACTCCGAGAGACCGCCCCAGATGCCGTAGGGCTCACCGACGGCGAGGGCATGCGAGCGGCACTGGGCGATCACGGGGCAACGGCGGCACATCTCCTTGGCGCGCAGCTCTCGCTGTGCGCGGGCCCGGCCACGTTCCCCATCGGGATGGAAGAACACCGACGAATCGACTCCTCGACAAAGCCCATGCATCTGCCAATCCCAGATATCGGCGTTGGGCCCGGGTAGCTGCTGCGGCTGTGGCATGTGGAAAACCCCTCTCTACGCACCGATTTCGGCAACGCACGAGTGCGTGAGTTGTGGAACCGATCCGAGCACAAGTCGCCGGTGACTACTCGTGGGAACAAGGTAGGGGTGCTCAGCAAAACGAGTCAATAGGCCCTATATGTGCTCAAGCGCATAACCGCAGGCCGAGAATTTACATCACGTTCATCGGTTCGACCCGCTCTCGGCGACGAGAGTGATAGCCCACAGACGATGACTCGCGTTTCCGCAGTTCACTCAACGGGGCGCGGCGATGACCACTTCCAGCGATCAGCAACTAGTTGACATGGCCGTAACACATGCCGCACCAACTGTTAACCAAAGAGATTCCGTATCAACCCGGTTATCCATGACAGTGCGCACCGCAATAGCGTCAGCCTCATTGATAGCGTCGGCGGCTGATGATCGCCAATGCCGCCTTCGGTGACGAGCCCGGGCGCTGGCCGCTTCCGGGGGCACACAGCGCACAGGAGCTCTGGCTGCGTGCTGTCGCCGCGGGCGGGCAGGGCCGCTATGCCAACGCCTACAGCGACCTCGCGGCGGTGCGGCGCGCCCGTCGCACCGGGCGGTTGGCGTCCCTGGCGCACAGCACCCAGGCGTCCTTCATGCGTCAGCTCGGTTGGCACGACAATGCCCGCGGTTGGGACGGCCGCGCGCTCGCGCTGGCGGGCAGCGATCGCGAAGCGCGAGGCGATGCGCTGATCGGTCTGGCCGCCGACGCGCTCGGCGTCGGGAGGTTCGCCGTGTCCGGCGCTGCACTTGGCCGTGCCGAGGGTTTGCTCGACGACGATTTGCCGCGGTTGGCGGTCCGACTGTCGTGGGTATCGGCCGAACTGGCGATGGCGACCGGCGACGGTGCGTCGGCGGTCGGTGACGCACAGCGCGCAATCGAGGCAGCCAGCGCTCTCGGCTCAGCCCGCCACAGCGTGAAATCCGAGGTCGTGCTGGCCGCGGCGCTGTGTAGCGCGGGCCGGCTCGATGCCGCGCGTACGGTGGCCGATTCTGCTCTGGACAGCGCTGAGCGGCTGGGTTTGGTGCCGCTGAGCTGGGCATTGGCCTGCCTGCTGGGTGAAATCGGCAGCGGGAACCACTCCGTCGCTCAAGTCGTTGGAATTCGGGACCGGTCCGCTGATACGGTGCGGCGCCGCGGCGGCGTGTTGTTTGATCGCTGAGCCAGTCCGTACCGACCCGATAGTTATCGTTTAGCCCAAGTAGCTAAACGCCACCTGTCCCATTAGTAACGCTGGAGAGAGCTTCACCGATGACAATTTCGGGAGAACGTCTCGATGCTGTCGTTGCTGAAGCCGTGGCGGGCAACCGGGACGCGCTCCGGGAAGTGCTGGAGACCATCCGTCCGATTGTTGTCCGCTACTGCCGGGCCAGGGTCGGGGCGGCCGAGCGGAGCGGTCTCTCAGCTGACGATGTTGCACAGGAGGTGTGCTTGGCTGCCATCACGGCGCTGCCGCGCTACAAAGATCAGGGACGACCGTTCCTGGCCTTTGTGTATGGCATCGCCGCTCACAAGGTTGCCGACGCGCATCGCGCGGCCGCCAGGAACCGCTCTGAGCCGACGGATGTCGTCCCCGAGCGCTTTTCCGCGGAGGCCGGACCCGAACAACTCGCAATCGAAGGCGAGTCCGCCGAGCGAATGAACAGGCTGCTTGCCGTCCTGCCGGAGAAGCAGCGCGAGATTCTGATCCTGCGCGTCGTCGTCGGGATGAGCGCCGAAGAGACGGCCGAAGCGGTCGGCAGCACGGCAGGCGCCGTGCGAGTGGCGCAGCACCGGGCGCTGGCGCGCCTCAAGACCGAGATCATGGCGACGGGGCACGACCATGCCTGATTTCAGTCGCTGGGGCGGAAACGGAGGCGATCCGTCGCTGAACGCCATCGGGCGGACCGATCGCTACCTTGACGCGCTCGCCTCGGAGCAGCCGGTCTACGCGACCGACTCGGCCGACGCGGAGCTTGCGAACCTGCTGTCCGGTTGGCGCGACGAGGTACGCAGACCACCGGCGCGGGTTGCCGCGCAGCGCGACGCCGAGATCGCTTTGCAGCGCGCGCTGGCGTCGCGGCAGCGGACACGGATGTCGATGGCCGTCATGGGCTCGGTTGCCGCCGCGATGCTGTGTCTCGGCGGTTTCGGTGCCGTCGTCTATAGCGCGGCGCCCGGTGACGCGCTGTACGGGCTGCGTGTCGCGCTGTTTGGTGAGCAGCAGGTGACCCGCGACGACAAGGTCGCGCTTGCTGCTCAGACCGAGATGCAAGAGGTCCAGCATCTGATCGAGCAGGGCAACTGGGATGCCGCCCAGGACAAGCTGCAGACGGTGACGTCGACGGTGCAGACCGTCGAGGATCCGCAACGCCAGCACGAATTGCAGAAGCAGCTGAACGATCTGGCGGTCAAGGTGGAAAGCCGCGATCCCAATGCGACTCTTCCTGCTGTGCCGCAGGGAGACCAGCCGCCCGGCCAATTGCCCCAACTGCCGCCGGTCATCTCGCTTCCGCCCGGCATCTCGTTGCCGCCGGGCCTGCCGATGCCCGATATTTCACTGCCGCAAGCGCTAGCGCGATACCTGTGCCGCTGCGTAGTGTGGAACCGTGCGAGACCACCTGCCGCCTGGTTTGCCGCCGGATCCGTTCGCCGATGACCCGTGCGACCCCTCGGGAGCGCTCGATGCGCTCGAGCCGGGCCAGCCGCTCGACGCGCAAGAACGCACCGCGGTCGAGGCGGATCTCGCCGACCTGGCGGTGTATGAAGCACTTCTGGCGCACAAGGGAATTCGCGGCCTGGTGGTGTGCTGTGACGAATGCCAGCAGGACCACTATCACGATTGGGACATGCTGCGGGCCAACCTTCTGCAGCTGCTGGTCGACGGGACCGTGCGCCCGCACGAACCGGCCTACGATCCCGAGCCGGACGCCTACGTGACCTGGGATTATTGCCGCGGCTACGCCGACGCTTCGCTCAATGAGGCGACGTCGGAGTCCGACGGTTATCGCTGAGCACTGATTTCGCTCAGCCGCTTAGTTGCCGCGCTTCGGCTTCTCAGCCGGAACCTGCAGGATCGTCGTCTCGTCTGACGGCACCTCCTGCGCAGGTGCCATAGCCGGCGGTGCCAGTGCGGGCGGCGCCTTCGGTGCGGGGACAACGGGTATCACCGGCGCCGGCTGCACTTCCAGAGCCGGAGGCGCCTCCGGTATCACCGGCTTCGGCTGCTCGACCGGCTTCGGCTGCTCGACGACCTTCGGTGGCTCGGCGGCCTTCGGCGGGTCGGCAGCCTTCGGTGGATCGACAGGCTTCGGCGCAGGCTTAGGCTGCTCCGGCGCGGGTTGCTGGCCGTCCGGACCCGGCTTCGGCGCAGGACCCTGCTTCGGTTCGACCGGGATCGGCTTCGGCAGCGAGATCGGCGGCAGTGGCGGCAGCGAAACATCGGGCGGCACACCGGGCGCTGGCGCGCCTCAAGACCGAGATCATGGCGACGGGGCACGACCATGCCTGATTTCAGTCGCTGGGGCG
>LZSH01000474.1 GCA_001665255.1 Mycobacteriaceae bacterium 1482268.1
CTTGATGAGCCCGCGGGTCTGCGCGTTGTCCTCACGCACGACCGACTGACGGATCTTCCGCAGTCCGAGCGACCGCAGGCTTTCCCGCTGCCGCCACCGCGCACCAATGGTGCTGCGTACCTGGGTGATCTTCAGCTCTGCCATGGCTATGCCGTTCCTTCACGTGCGGCGCTCGCGGCCAGTGCATCGGCCTCGCGGCGCGCCTTGAGCATGCCTGCGGGCGCCACGTCCTCGATCGGCAGACCGCGACGGGCCGCGACCTCTTCCGGACGCTGCAGCAGCTTCAATGCCGCGACAGTGGCATGCACGACATTGATCGCGTTGTCGCTGCCCAGCGATTTCGCCAGGATGTCGTGCACGCCAGCGCATTCCAGCACCGCGCGGGCGGCGCCGCCGGCGATCACACCGGTACCGGGGCTGGCCGGGCGCAGCATGACCACGCCGGCGGCCGCCTCACCCTGCACCGGATGCGTGATGGTGCCGCCGATCAGCGGAACGCGGAAGAAGCCCTTGCGCGCCTCCTCGACGCCCTTGGCGATCGCCGCGGGAACTTCCTTGGCCTTGCCGTAGCCGACGCCGACCATGCCGTTGCCGTCGCCGACGATGACCAGCGCGGTGAAGCTGAAGCGCCGACCACCCTTGACCACCTTGGAGACACGATTGATCGCGACGACGCGCTCGAGATAGTTGCTCTTGTCGCCGCCGTCGCGGTCGCGACGACCACCACGATCGTCACGACGGCCCCGCCCCTCGCGATCACCGCGCGGCGGCCGGCTATCCCCGGACGTGGCAGGGCCGCCGGCACCACTCGTTGCCTGCTCGGCCATTACGCAATCCTTCCAATTGTTTTCACGTCATTCGTCATCAGAACTTCAGCCCACCTTCGCGCGCCGCATCGGCCAGCGCCGCGAGCCGTCCGCCGTAGGTGTAGCCACCACGGTCGAACACGACGTTCTCGATGCCTGCGGCCTTGGCGCGCTCGGCGATCAGCTGACCGACGCGCTTGCTGTGGGCCTTCTTGTCGCCCTCGACCCCGCGCACATCGGCCTCGATGGACGACGCCGCGGCCACCGTGGTGCCGTTCAGGTCGTTCACCAACTGCACGTGGATGTGCCGAGACGAGCGGTTGACGACGAGGCGCGGCCGCTCGGCCGTCCCCTCGATCTTCTTGCGCAGCCGGGCGTGCCTGCGCAGCCGCGAGGTCCGCCGGACCTCCGCGACGCTCTTGCCGGCGCTCTTCGAAGCGTCTTTTGCCTTCTGAGCCTGAGCCATTGCTACTTACCTGTCTTTCCGACCTTGCGGCGGATCTGCTCACCCTCGTAGCGGATGCCCTTGCCCTTGTAGGGGTCACTCTTCCGCAAGCGACGGATGTTGGCCGCAATCTGGCCGACCTTCTGCTTGTCGATACCGGAGATCGAGAACTTCGTCGGCGTCTCCACCGCGAACGTCACACCCTCCGGGGCGGTGATCAGCACCGGGTGGCTGTAGCCGAGGGCGAACTCGAGGTTGCTGCCCTTGGCCACCACGCGGTAGCCGACGCCGAAGATCTCCATCTTGATGGTGTAACCATCGGTGACGCCGGTGACGAGGTTGGCCACCAGGGTGCGCGAGAGCCCGTGCAGCGAGCGGTTACGCCGCTCGTCGTCGGGTCGGGTCACCACGATGGCGCCGTCGTCGTCGCGGGCCACCCTGATCGGCTCGGCGACGGCGAGCTCGAGGGTGCCCTTGGGCCCCTTGACCGAGACGTTCTGGCCGTCGATCGTCACGTCGACCCCGGCGGGTACCGGAACCGGCTGCTTACCAATGCGCGACATGGCTAGTTCCTCCCCCTCACCACACGTACGCGAGGACTTCGCCGCCCACGCCCTGTCGTGCCGCCTGACGGTCGGTGAGCAGACCCGAGGACGTGGAGATGATCGCCACGCCGAGGCCGCCGAGAACCCGCGGCAGGTTGGTGGATTTCGCGTAGACCCGCAGGCCGGGCTTGGACACCCGGCGCAGGCCGGCGATGCTGCGTTCGCGGCTGGGGCCGTACTTCAGCTCGACGACCAGCGACTTACCCACCCGAGCATCCTCGGTGCGGTAATCGGAGATGTAGCCCTCGTTCTTGAGGATCTCGGCGATGTTCGCCTTGAGCTTCGAGTGCGGGAGCGTCACCTCGTCGTGGTACGCCGAATTGGCGTTACGCAGACGTGTCAAGAAGTCTGCGATCGGGTCCGTCATAGTCATGACAGCCGGTTCACCTTCCTCGCGGCGGTTCCCATTTCAGGCCTACCGCAACCTTTTCCGATGTTGTCGTGGTCTTTCGAGCTGTTACCAGCTGGACTTCTGCACACCCGGCAGTTCGCCGGCGTGCGCCATTTCGCGCAGGCAGATCCGGCACAGGCCGAACTTGCGGAACACCGCGTGCGGGCGGCCGCAGCGCTGGCAGCGGGTGTAGGCGCGCACCTTGAACTTTGGCTTCTTGTTGGCCTTGTTGACCAGAGCCTTCTTTGCCATCTGCTCAGTTCTCCTTGAACGGAAAGCCCAGCGCCCGCAACAGCGCTCGTCCTTCGTCGTCGTTCGTCGCCGAGGTGACGACGGTGATGTCCATGCCCCGGGGCCGGTCGATGGAATCCACGTCGATCTCGTGGAACACCGACTGCTCGGTCAGCCCGAAGGTGTAGTTGCCGGTGCCGTCGAACTGCTTGGGTGACAGACCGCGGAAGTCGCGGATACGCGGCAGCGCGATCGAGATCAGCCGGTCCAGGAACTCCCACATCCGGTCGCCGCGCAGCGTGACGCGGGCGCCGATCGGCATGCCCTCGCGCAGCTTGAACTGTGCGATGGACTTCCGAGCCTTGCGGACTTCCGGCTTCTGGCCGGTGATCAACGCCAGGTCGTTGACCGCACCGTTGATCAGCTTGGCGTCGCGGGCGGCGTCGCCGACGCCCATGTTCACCACGACCTTGACCACGCCGGGGATCTGCATGACGTTGCCGTAGCCGAATTCTTTTTGCAGCGCATCGCGGATCTCCTCGCGGTAGCGCTGCTTGAGGCGCGGGAGGGTCTTTACTGTGTTTTCTACGGTGGTCATTCTCAGATGTCCTTGCCGTTGGACTTGGCGATGCGGACCTTCTTGCCGGTCTCGTCGTCTTTGCGGTAGGAGATGCGGGTCGGCTTGCCGTCGGAGTCGACCACCATCACGTTCGACACGTGGATCGGCGCCTCCTGGGTGACGATCCCGCCCGACTGCGCGCCGCGCTCATTGCGCGAGACCGCAGTGTGCTTCTTGATGCGGTTGACGCCCTCGACAAGCACCTTGTTGCGGGTCGGAAACGCTTGCAGCACTTTGCCTTTGGCACCCTTGTCCTTGCCGGAGATGACCAGCACGGTGTCGCCCTTGTGGACCTTCATCTACAACACCTCCGGAGCAAGCGAAACGATCTTCATGAAGCGCTTCTCGCGCAGTTCACGGCCGACGGGGCCGAAGATGCGAGTACCGCGGGGATCGTTGTCGGCCTTGATGATCACCGCCGCGTTCTCGTCGAACTTGATGTAGCTGCCGTCAGCGCGGCGACGCTCCTTGACGGTGCGGACGATCACGGCCTTGACCACCTCGCCGCGCTTGATGTTGCCACCGGGGATGGCGTCCTTGACGGTGGCCACGATGATGTCGCCGATGCCGGCATAGCGCCGCGACGAGCCACCGAGCACACGGATGCACAAGATCTCCTTGGCGCCCGTGTTGTCGGCGACCTTCAGCCGCGATTCCTGCTGAATCACTCGATCTCCTCGACCTGGGTTGTATGCACGCCAGATACCGACCTGGACGTACGTGGTCTTTCGCCACCGAAGGCACGCAGGGCTTTCCGTCACGGAGAGCCGAGGTCTGCCCAAGGCAACCGTTGAATTCTAGGTGATGACCCGCGATGCTCCAAATCGCCGCTGGTCAGCACTCCCCACGGCGAGACCGCCGAAATTGCGCTGAGGGTTGTGAATGCCGGCACCACCAGCCCTGGACCCAGTATCGCGCCCTGATCAGGGGACATCAGCCACGCATCGGAACCCGATATGGGTCGTCGCGCTGTCTTGTGACTGCGGTGAGCGCGCAGCTGGGCGGTACCGATGGCAGTACTCCGGCGCGCATAGATGTGAGCCGCCTTTGAGCACCTGATTGATCGACAGATCGGGCTCGCTGGATGGAGGACAACACCCCTGCGCCGACGCGTCCGGTTGGTGGTGGCCGACGAACGTGGTCGTCGTCCATTCCCAGACGTTGCCGATCATGTCGACGAGGCCGAAGCCGTTCGGCGGGAACGTCCCGACCGGCGACGTGCCAACCCATCCCGAGGCGCCGTCGTTGCGGTACGGGAAATGCCCCTGCCAGGTGTTGGCCATCAGTCGTCCGTCGGGCATCGCGTCGTCGCCCCAGGCGTAGGTGTCGGTGCTGCCAGCCCGCGCTGCGTACTCCCATTCGGCCTCGGTCGGCAACCGGCGTCCCGCCCAGCGGGCGTATGCGGCGGCGTCGGGATAGGCGACCTGCACGACCGGATGATCCAAGCGGTCCTCGAAGGTCGGGGTTCCGCGTGCGGGCCCGAACGGATGTCGCCAACTCGCCCCGGGCTTCCACTCCCACCACTGCCGCCAGTCGCGCAGATTCACCGGTCCGGACGTCGGCCGGAACACCAACGCCCCCGGCACCAGATCGGCGGGATCCGCGCCCGGATACAGCGTCGGATCGATCGGTCGCTCGGCAACGGTGAGATAGCCGGTTTCGTCGACGAACTCGGCGAACTGTGCGTTGGTGACCGGGTGTCGTTCTATCGCGAACGAGGTCACCTGCACCGTGTGGATCGGCGCCTCTTCGGGATAGAAGCTCGTTGAGCCCATGCGGAACGACCCGCCCGGCACCTCGACAAGCTCGGTGAGCATGCGTTTCAAGGTATCTCGACGGCGACGTCCCCGGTGAGCACTGCCGCCGCGGCGTCGAATCCGTCGGTTCCCGACGGTGCCTGCACATGGATGGCGACCAGATAGTTTCCAGTGTTGGTCCAAATGTGCGCGATGCGGTCGAGGAACTCGACGGACTGCTGCGGCGAATCCGACCACGCGCCCATCAGCTTCTGACCGCTGTAGCCGCACAGCTCGGCGGGCAGGACGCTGACGCTGCTGACCGCGGACACCGCCATCGCCTTGTCGGCGTACTCGGTAAAGGCTTCGGCGGGCTCCAGGCTGGTCTGTGTGATCGTGATCGTCGCCGACATCCCGTTTGGACCCTCCACGCGCGCGCCGCGGTCATCCGTCGGCTTGCCGGCCCAGCCGTCGGGGAGGGCGACCGTGACTCTCGGCGCCTGCGGGTCAACTGCCTGCAAGGTGAACCGAGGGACGGGCACGCTCGACGGCGCGCAGGTGACGGAGTCTGCAGGGATAGGCGCCCGCGTGGTGGCGACGACGCCAGGTGCCGCGGGACCCGAGTCGTCGCTCGATGGCGTCGTCGGCGCCTGCGCATTGGTGGGCCTCGCAGAATCCTGGCTGCGGATCGCCACGCCCTCGTCGGTGCGGACGCACCCTTCGGTCAGCGGGGTGATCAGCCCCAGCAGGACCAGCGCCGTCCAACCGACCCGTTTCACCGCTCCATCATCAGTCTCTGGCGAACGCCATCGCGAGCTCTTTCTCGACATCGACGTAGGGCGCCCCTGAGAGGTCGACGTTCACTTGCGCGATGGTGCCGCCGGTGAACGCATACGGGGCCTTGAACGTGCTCGACACCGCCGAGCCGGTGTTGCGCCCGACGCTGATGGTGGCACCTGCCAGCCCGAACGTGCCCGGATGCGATTTCACGTTTGCCAGCGACGCCACGGCGTCCCCGTCGATGTAGAGCGTCACGTCGCCCAGCGGCGTGTGACTGTTTTCGACGGTGCCGGTGCGGCAGTAGGCGGCGCCGAAGATGTGCCTGCCCAACGGCACCGGCCCGGGCGACGAGACCATCTGCTGCTCCTCGCCCATGAAGTTGTAGACGTAGTGCAGTCGCCCGTCCTGGATGAACAGCACGTGCCCGCCGTGGCCACCGCCCTGTTTGAACAGCACCCCTTCGGCGCCCGTGGTGTCGACGCAGACCTCGGCCAGCACGGACAGCGACTGGCCCCGCGGTTCCGCCGCAGCACCCATGCCGACCTCGGCTGTGCCGGGGTAGTAGGTGAAGCTCTTGCGCTCACCTGTCAGGTACGGGCGGTACCGCGTCATCGTCTCGAGGATGTTGAGGTCGGCCAGCGGCAGGCCGTTGTACTTGCCCGCCTCCTCGAACCACAGCTTCGACATCTCTTCGAGCTTGTCCGGATCGTCGGCGGCGAGATCGTGGCACTGGCTGCGGTCGTTTTCGATCTGGTACAGCTCCCAGCGGTCCTTGTCGAAATGCGACCAGCCCGCAGGCGTCGCCGCGTGCACGGTGTTGGCGAACCACCCCTTGTGCCAGATGCCGCGGGTGCCCAGCATGGCGTAGAACTGCGTGTCCTTGCCGGTTTCGGCGGACGGATCATCCAGGGCCGCTTTGAAACTCACGCCGTCGAGCGGCCTTTGCGCAATGCCGGCGACCTCGGCGGGAGGCGTGATGCCGAGCAGGTCGTAGACCGTGGGCGTGATGTCGCAGACGTTGACGTAGTTGTCGCGCACTTCGCCGTGCGCGCTGATCCCGTTGGGCCAGCTGATGATTGCGGTGTCGGCGATGCCACCTTCATGGGAGGCGTAGCGCTTGTAGAGCTTGTACGGCGTGTTGAACGCCATCGCCCACCCGATCGCGTAGTGCGGGTAAGTCTCGGGTCCGCCGAGATGGTCGATGTAGCGCATGCTTTCTTCGACGGTGTCGATGTAGCCGTTGAAGAACTTCACCTCGTTGACCGACCCGTTGGGCCCGCCCTCTCCGCTGGCGCCGTTGTCGGAGATCACCACGATGATGGTGTTGTCCAATTGCCCGGATTCCTCGAGATAGTCGAGGATACGGCCGATTTGGGAGTCGGTGTAGGACAGGAACCCGGCGAACACTTCGGCCATCCGGCTGAAAAGGCGCTTCTCCTCGTCGGTCAGCGTCTCCCACGGCCGCACCGTGTCCTGCGGCGGCCACGGCTCCCCGTTGGGGCCCTTGACGTCGAGATACGGGTTGATCGGCGACAGTTCGGTGTCGGGCGGGACGATGCCGAGCTTCTTCTGGTTCTCCAGCACGATTTCGCGGTAGCGCTCGTAACCCATGTCGAACTTTCCCGCGTAGCGGTCAGCCCATTCCTTGAAGACGTGGTGCGGCGCGTGGCCCGCGCCCGGACAGACATAGGAGAACCAGGGTTTGTCCGGCGCGATCACCTTCGCATCGCGGATGAACTCGATTGTCTTGTCGGCGAGGTCTTTTGACAGGTGATAACCTTCTTCCGGTGTCGCCGGCGGTGCAACCTGATGGTTGTCGTACACCAGATCCGGATACCACTGGTCGGTTTCGCCGCCCATGAAACCGTAGAACCTCTCGAACCCGCGCGACAACGGCCAATGACGCCGCGTGGCAGCGAGATTCGACTCTTCCAGCGGTGTGAGATGCCACTTGCCGACGCAGTAGGTGTTGTAGCCGCGCTCGTTGAGCACCTCTGACAGCAGCGCGGTGTCGGCCGGGATGCGGCCGTTGCAGTTCGGGAAGCCGTCGGTGAACTCCTCGATGGTTGCCATGCCGACAGTGGTGGCGTTGCGTCCGGTCAGCAGCGAGGCGCGCGTCGGTGAGCACAGCGCCGTCGTGTGGAACTGCGAGAGCCGCACACCGCGGTCGGCGATGCGGCTCATGGTCGGCATCTCCACGAGCCCGCCGAAGCAGTCCCACGTCGCGATACCGGTGTCATCCCAGACCAGATAGAGGACGTTGGGCGAGCCCTCCGGCGCGGTGGGTGCGGCGTACGGTCCCCAGTCAGGCTCGGAATCGCGGATGTCCAACTCGATTTTGCCGTTGAATTCGGTTGCCATGGCCACCCTTGTCCCGTCGGTGCGTCGCCGCGTGGTCCCAACCGCCCGCAGATTACACCGCTGGCACATCCGTTTGCCGAGAAATTGACGACGGCGGCACCAAGGTGTGCCGTGTCGTCCGTGCTACATGACGGGGCTCGGAAACAGGCTGTCCTGCAAGCCCTGATGCGCACCGGTGCGGTTAGCTCTTTCGAATATCGGGTAACGCCGAGTTGTCTGACCTGTGACGGCGCGATGGCGGAGGGCGGCAAGCCGTGCACGAAGAATCCGGCGGTGACAACATGCCGAAGGTGACGACAAGCAAAGCGCAGACGATTTCTTATCCGGCGCCGGGCGCGCGGCCACGCCGCCAGGACGACGTCGGGGTCGATCCGCACGTGGTGGTGTTATTCGGCGCGACCGGGGATCTTGCGCGGAGGAAGTTGATTCCCGGTCTGGCCTACCTCGACCAGTCCAAGCTTGCGCCCAACATCGAGATCGTCGCGACGTCGCTGGAGGACATCTCGCGCGAGGAGTTTCTCGAGATCGCCAAGGCGGCCATCGACGACTTCGGCACTCACAAGCTCACCGACGATCAGTGGAGCCGATTCGCCGAAACGGTCACCTACGTCCCGCAGGGCGAGGGGCCCGAGGCATTAGCCGAGACCGTCGCGAAGGCCGAGGAGAAGTTGGGGGCCGAGGTTCGGCGGCTGCACTATCTGTCGGTACCGCCCAAGGCCGCCCGCGCGGTGATCACCACACTGCGCGAAGCGGACCTTGTCGACCGGTCCCGCGTCGTCATGGAGAAACCGTTCGGCACCGACCTGGCCAGCGCCGTCGCACTCAATGACTTCGTGCATGAGACGTTCCGCGAAGAGCAGATCTTTCGGATCGACCACTTCCTCGGCAAGGAAGCCGCGCAGAACATCCTGGCTTTCCGCTTCGCCAACGGGCTGTTCGAACCGATCTGGAACCGCAACTTCATCGACCACATCCAGATCGATATCCCGGAGACCCTCGGCCTGGACGCACGCGCCAACTTCTACGAGAACACCGGCGCCTACAAGGACATGGTGGTCACCCACCTGTTCCAGGTGATGGCGTTCGTGGTCATGGAGCCGCCGACGGCGCTGGAACCGCGCGCCATCAGCGAGGAGAAGAACAAGGTGTTCCGGTCGATGCTTCCGATCGACCCCGCGAATGTGGTGCGCGGGCAGTACAGCGGCTACCGCGATACCGATGGTGTCGCAAGGGATTCCGACACCGAGACGTTCATCGCGCTCAAGGTGGGCATCGACAATTGGCGCTGGGCGGGCGTGCCGATCTATCTGCGGACCGGTAAGCGGATGGCCGAAGGAATCCGGATCATCTCGATCGCATTCAAGGAAGCGCCGCGGACGATGTTCCCGGCCGGCTCCGGCGTCGGCTCCCAGGGACCCGACCACTTGACGTTCGACCTTGCCGACAACTCGAAGGTGTCGCTGTCGTTCTACGGCAAGCGCCCCGGGCCCGGCATGAAACTGGACAAGCTGTCGATGCAGTTCTCCACGCAGGAGGTCGACACCGCCGGAGATGTCCTCGAGGCCTACGAGCGGCTGATCCTGGACGCGATGCGCGGCGACCACACACTGTTCACCACCGCAGAGGGAATTGAGTCGCTATGGGATCGGTCCGCCGACCTGTTGGACGATCCGCCGCCGGCAAAGCCTTACCCGCAAGGCACATGGGGGCCGAACGCGATCCACCAGCTCATCACGCCCAATGCGTGGCGGCTGCCGTTCGAGCGGACCTGGCGCGAGGCCAAGAACAACAACTGCTGATTCTCTTAAGGCTTACTTGGCCTTTTCGAGGATCTCGACGAGCCGCCAGCGCTTGGTCGCCGACAACGGACGCGTCTCCATCAAAGACACGCGGTCGCCGATACCCGCGATGCCGTCCTCGTCGTGCGCCTTCACCTTGGTGGTCGTGCGGATGATCTTGCCGTAGAGCGGATGGCTCTTACGGTCTTCGATCTCGACCACGATGGTCTTCTGCATCTTGTCGCTCACCACGTAGCCGATGCGGGTCTTACGGCGTCCGCGCGGCTTCTCGGTGCGCGGCGTGTAAGCGGGGCCCGCCTCGCCCTTCTTCGCGGTATTTGCCTTGTCTGCCATTACGATTCCTCACCAGCGGGCCCGGAAGCCAGGCCCAGCTCACGTTCGCGCAGGATGGTGTACACGCGCGCAATCTCCTGGCGCACGATGCGCAGCCGGCGGTTGTTCGCCAGCTGGCCGGTCGCCATCTGAAAGCGCAGGTTGAACAGCTCTTCCTTCGACTCGCGCAGCTTGTCGGTCAGCTCGTCGTTGGTCAGCTCGCGCAGCTCGCCCGGCGTCACTCCCACTGCCATCAGAACTGCTCCTCTCGGGTAACGATGCGTGCCTTGATCGGCAGCTTGTGGATCGCGCGGGTCAGTGCCGCCCTGGCGATCCCCTCGTCGGGGTAGCTCAGCTCGAACAGCACACGGCCCGGCTTGACGTTGGCCACCCACCACTCCGGCGAGCCCTTGCCCGAACCCATTCGGGTTTCGGCGGGCTTCTTGGTCAGCGGACGGTCCGGGAAGATGTTGATCCACACCTTGCCGCCACGCTTGATGTGCCGGTTGATGGCGATACGAGCGGACTCGATCTGCCTGTTGGTGATGTAGGCGTGTTCCAGCGCCTGGATGCCGTAGTCACCGAAGCTCACCGACGTACCACCGCTGGCGATGCCACGCTGCTTCGGGTGGTGCTGCTTGCGGTGCTTGACTCTACGGGGAATCAACATGATTCAGCTCTCCGTGTTCTCAGTCGTCGTCTCGGCGGCGGCGCCTGCGGCGGCTTCGGTGCCCGCAGCGGCCTCGGCGACGGCAGGAGCTTCTTCAGCGCCAGTCGCGGCACGGCCCGCCTCGGTGCTCGTCGCCGTGGTGCCCGACGCGCCACTGCGGCGCGGGCGGGTGCCCGACGGACGCTCGCGACGCGGACGGTCGGCGCCGGCGGGGACGGCGGCGGACAGTTCACGCTTGCCACCGACGATGTCGCCCTTGTAGATCCAGACCTTCACACCGATGCGGCCGAAGGTCGTCTTGGCCTCGTACAGGCCGTAGTCGATGTCGGCGCGCAGCGTGTGCAGCGGCACGCGGCCCTCGCGGTAGAACTCCGAGCGGCTCATCTCGGCGCCGCCGAGGCGGCCCGAGCACTGCACCCGAATGCCCTTGACGTTCGGTTGGCGCATCGCGGACTGGATGGCCTTGCGCATCGCGCGGCGGAACGCCACACGGTTGCTCAACTGTTCGGCGACGCCCTGGGCCACCAACTGCGCCTGCGACTCAGGGTTTTTCACCTCGAGGATGTTCAGCTGAACCTGCTTGCCCGTCAGCTTTTCCAGGTCGGCGCGGATGCGGTCGGCCTCGGTGCCGCGGCGGCCGATGACGATACCCGGGCGCGCGGTGTGGATATCGACGCGGACCCGGTCGCGGGTGCGCTCGATCTCGACGTCGGCGATGCCTGCACGCTCGAGACCGGTGGCCAGCAGCCGACGGATCGCGACGTCTTCCTTGACGTAATCCTTGTACTGCTTGTCGGCATACCACCGGGACTTCCAGTCGGTGGTGATACCGAGCCGGAAGCCGTGGGGATTGATCTTCTGGCCCACTACTGCGAGCCTCCCTTCGCTTCGTCCGAAGCCTTCTTCGCCGGAGCCTTCTTAGCGGCCTTCTTTGCCGGAGCCTTCTCAGCGGTCGCCTTCTTGGCGGCTGCCTTCGCCGGAGCCTTCTCAGCGGTCGCCGTCTCAGCAGCCGCCTTGGTGGTGGGAGCCTTCTTCGCGGCGGCGGCCTTGCTGCCCTGTGCGCGGCGCGCACGCGAGCTGCTGGCGGACGCTCGGCCGGCCCGCTTTTCCTGGCTCGCTCTGCTTTCCACGATCACCGTGATGTGGCTGGTGCGCTTGCGGATTCGGAAGGCCCGCCCCTGGGCGCGCGGCCGGATTCGCTTGGCCGTCGGACCCTCGTCGGCGTAGACGGTGGCGACAACCAACGTGGAGGGATCAAGCCCTTCGTTGTTCTGCGCGTTGGCGGCTGCGCTCGCGATCACCTTGGCGACCGGCTCGCTCGCGGCCTGCGGTGCCCAGCGCAGGATGTCCAGCGCCTCGGACACGGACTTGCCGCGCACCAGGTCGATGACCCGGCGCGCCTTGGTCGCCGACACGCGGACGAAGCGGGCCTTCGCCGTCGCGCTCGGGTATTCGGTCTCAACAGAGGTCATCGCCGTTTGGCCTTCCGGTCATCCTTGATGTGACCCTTGAACGTGCGGGTGGGTGCGAACTCGCCGAGCTTGTGTCCGACCATCGCCTCGGTGACGAACACCGGGACATGCTTGCGGCCGTCGTGAACCGCGAACGTGTGCCCGATGAAGTCGGGGATGATGGTCGACCGGCGCGACCAGGTCTTGATGACCTGCTTGGTGTTCTTCTCGTTCTGTACGTCGACCTTCTTGAGGAGATGGCCGTCGACGAACGGACCTTTCTTCAGGCTGCGTGGCATCAGCTAACTCCTACCGGTGATGCTTCTTGCCGGTGCGCCGGCGTCGGACGATGAGTTTGTCGCTTGGCTTGTTGGGCTTGCGGGTACGGCCCTCGGGCTTACCCCACGGGCTGACCGGGTGGCGACCGCCGGAGGTCTTGCCCTCGCCGCCGCCGTGCGGGTGGTCGACCGGGTTCATGACGACACCACGGACGGTGGGGCGCTTGCCCTTCCATCGCATCCGGCCGGCTTTGCCCCAGTTGATGTTGGCCTGCTCGGCGTTGCCGACCTCGCCGACGGTGGCGCGGCAGCGCACGTCGACGCGACGGATCTCACCCGACGGCATGCGCAACGAGGCGTAGGTGCCTTCCTTGCCCAGCAGCTGGATGCCCGCACCGGCCGACCTGGCCAGCTTCGCGCCGCCACCGGGCCGCAACTCGACGGCGTGGATGACCGTACCGGCGGGGATGTTGCGCAGCGGCAGGTTGTTGCCGGGCTTGATGTCGGCGTTGGGGCCGGACTCGATGACGTCGCCCTGCTTGATGCCGTACGGCGCGATGATGTAGCGCTTCTCGCCGTCGAGGAAGTGCAGCAGCGCGATGTTGGCGGTGCGGTTCGGGTCGTACTCGATGTGGGCGACCTTGGCGTCGACGCCGTCCTTGTCGTGGCGACGGAAGTCGATCACGCGGTACGCGCGCTTGTGGCCACCGCCCTTGTGCCGGGTGGTGATTCGACCGTGCGCGTTACGCCCGCCCTTACCGTGCAGCGGACGCACCAGCGACTTCTCCGGCTCCGAGCGAGTGATCTCGGCGAAGTCGGAGACGCTTGCACCGCGGCGACCGGGGGTCGTCGGCTTGTACTTGCGAATAGCCATCTTCTAAATCTCCCTGCCGGCTAGGCCGGCGCTCCGAACAGATCGATCGGCTTGCTGCCCTCGGCCAGCGTGACAATGGCGCGCTTGGTGCTCTTGCGCGTGCCGTAGCCGGCGCGTGAGCGCTTCCGCTTGCCCTGGCGGTTGGCGGTGTTCACGGACGAGACCTTGACCTTGAAGATCTTCTCGATGGCGATCTTGATCTGGGTCTTGTTCGACTCGGGCGCAACGATGAACGTGTAGACGTTGTCCTCGATCAACCCGTAGGACTTTTCGGAGATCACCGGCGACAGGATGATGTCGCGCGGATCGGTCACGGTCGCCATTTACGCCGATACCTCCTCGGAATTGTCTTGCGAGCGTTGGCTCGCCGCGCTGATGTAGGAATCCAGCGCCTCGACGCTGAACACCACATCGTCGGCGTGAAGCACGTCGTAGGTGTTGAGCTGGTCCGGGGCGAGCACATGGACGCCGGGCAGATTCCGCACGCTCTTGGCACCGGTCTGGTCGCTGCGACCGATGACGACCAGCACCTGCTTGCCCTCGACCAACGTGGCGAGGAAGGCCTTGGCGCTCTTGGTCGACGGCGCCTGACCCTCGACGAGCTCGGTCACCGCGTGGATGCGGCCGTTGCGCGCCCGGTCCGACAACGCGCCGAGCAGAGCGGCGCGGATCATTTTCTTCGGGGTGCGCTCGCTGTAGTCACGCGGCTTGGGACCGTGCACGGTGCCACCGCCGGTGAACTGGGGAGCACGGGTCGAACCCTGACGAGCCCGGCCGGTTCCCTTCTGCCGGTACGGTTTCCGGCCACCGCCGCGGACCTCGCCACGGGTCTTGGTGGAGTGCGTGCCCTGTCGGGCCGCGGCCAGCTGTGCCGTCACCACCTGATGCATCAGCGCGATGTTCGGCTCGACGTCGAACAACTCTGCCGGCAGCTCCACGGAGCCGTTCTTCGCACCTGCCGGGGTGTGGACGTCAATCTTGTTCGTTGCGCCGCCCTCTTTGCTCCTCGCGTGCGCAGTCACTTCTCGCTCCTCTTGATTGCACTCCGCACCATCACGAGACCACCGGTGCGGCCCGGGATGGCGCCCTTGATCAGCAATACGCCGTTCTCGGCATCGACCTTGTGCACCAACAGGTTCTGCGTGGTGACCCGGTCGTTACCCATCCGGCCTGACATCCGGGTGCCCTTGAAGACACGGCCGGGCGTGGCACAGCCACCGATTGAACCGGGGCGACGGTGCACGGCCTGCGCGCCGTGGCTGGCGCCCTGGCCGCGGAAGCCGTGGCGCTTCATGGTGCCCGCGAAGCCCTTGCCCTTGGATGTGCCCGTCACGTCGACGTAGCTGCCGTCGGAGAAGATCTCTGCGGTGAGTTCCTGGCCGACCTCGAACTCGGCGGCGGCCTCGTCGTCGATGCGCAGTTCGGCGAGATGCCGACGGGGGTTGACGCCCGCGGCGCTGTACTGCCCGGTCAACGGCTTGTTCACCTTGCGCGGGCTGATTTCGCCGTATGCCAACTGAATTGCGCTGTAGCCGTCGCGCTCCGGGGTACGGATTCGCGTCACGACGTTGGGACCGGCCTTGACGACCGTGACCGGCACGACCCTGTTGTTCTCGTCGAACACCTGCGTCATACCCATCTTGGTGCCCAAAATGCCTTTTCTAGCCATTTGTCTGGACTCTCCTACTGGATGTTGACGTCGACGCTGGCCGGCAGATCGATGCGCATGAGAGCGTCAACGGTCTTCGGCGTCGGGTCGAGGATGTCGATCAGCCGCTTGTGGGTGCGCATCTCGAAGTGCTCCCGCGAGTCCTTGTACTTATGCGGGGACCGGATGACGCAATACACGTTCTTCTCGGTCGGCAGCGGCACTGGACCCACCACACTGGCGCCGGTACGGGTGACCGTTTCAACGATCTTGCGCGCAGAGGCGTCAATCGCCTCGTGGTCGTAGGCCTTGAGCCTGATGCGGATCTTCTGTCCCGCCACGCTTCTCCTACCTCGCTCCTGCTTCGTACTTCGGCCGCGCTTTGTCAGCGCTGGTATTGCCGCCGCTGTTTACCTGTCTATGTGCACCGGTCCCCGCGGTCGGGTGTGTCGCCCGCACGCATACTCCGCCTCGACGGAAATCCGCCATTGTCGAAGTTGGCACCGGATGCGCCCGTGTGGGCGCCGGTTGTGTGCCCGGCCAGGCGCAAACCCGGCGCAGAGCAACCCGACCAGTATGCCCTAGATCCTTGGCTGCTCCAAATCCCTGGCCACCCGACGCCCAAACCGACACTTGGGCGCAAAAGTGCGAGTAGATCGCACCAAAATGTCGATCTCGGCGTCGGCGCTGGCCGCTTTCTTACTCCAGAGTAAGGTAGCCGCCATGGCCGGTTCGACCACCACCTACCAGATGTGGAAGCGTCTCGCCGGACGTCCCGGTGGCACGCGCCTTTTCTCGACGGCGGCGATGGTGCGGGTGCCTTATTTCGCGTCGATCGTCCCGCACGTCGTGCGGATGGAGCCGGGCTTGGCCGAGGTCAAGGTGCCGAAATGGTTCTTCGTCTACAACCATCTGCACACCGTGCATGCGATCGCCTCGTGCAATGCCGCGGAGATCGCGATGGGGATGTTGATGGAGGCGACGGTGCCGACCAGCCACCGCTGGATACCCAAGGCCATGACGGTGCAGTACCTGGAGAAGGCGACGACGTCTCTGCGGGCTACCGCGCGGGTGGAGCCGCCCGACTTCTCGGCGATCACCGAGGGCCGCGAGCTGACCATCCCGGTCAGCGTGACGGACACGGCGGGCACCGAGGTGGTCCACGCGGACATCACGTGCTGGGTCACGCCGACACACTGACCGCGCGAATCGAAATCGACGAAATGGCGCGTTGTTCTCGAACTTTTCCGCCCGAACGTGAGTTTCGGCGAAAAGGGTGACTAGCGGGGCAGGCTCGCCCAGAACGCGCACTGGTGTGTGTCGTCGAACGTCGTGATGACGCGGCTGCCGTCTGGTTGCAGCGACATCCACGGCTGCGCGGCGTCATCGGCGCCGAGCGGGGGCCACTCCGGTTGACCGGCGGCGTCGGGCGACCCGTTGGTGATGAACCGGCTCCAATAGTCGAGCATCTGGTCAGACAGCGCCTGTTGCGCGCGATCGAGAGGTTCGGCACCGCCGACTTCGAATATGAAGCGCAGCTCCAGAGAATGGCTGGCGCCGACAGGAAAAGGCAAGGTGCGCATCGGCTCCGGCGCCGGCGCGTCGCGGTCGTTGAACTCGTAGGCGTACACCGGTCCCACCCGGGCCAGGGCATCGCTCATCCGCTCGTTGACGCACGCGAACACCCCGTCGGTGACCGCCGCCGAGTACGCCGAGGGCACGTTGCCGTCGTAATTGCTCAGCGGATAATGCTCACCGACCGCAACGGCGTTGGCGCCGAACGTATCTCGCAGCAGTTGCGGGTACTGCTCGGCGGTGAACACCTTCCCGAGC
>LZSH01000475.1 GCA_001665255.1 Mycobacteriaceae bacterium 1482268.1
GCGGCCATCGGCTTCGCCGAACGGGACCCAGCGATCAAGGTGATCGTGCTGCGCGGTGCCGGTCGCGCGTTCTCCGGCGGCTACGACTTCGGCGGCGGCTTCCAGCACTGGGGCGAGGCGATGATGACCGATGGCCGGTGGGATCCCGGCAAGGACTTTGCGATGGTCAGCTCCCGTGAGACTGGCCCGACGCACAAGTTCATGTCGATCTGGCGCGCGTCGAAACCGGTCATCGCCCAAGTGCACGGCTGGTGTGTCGGCGGCGCAAGCGATTACGCGCTGTGCGCCGACATTGTGATCGCCAGCGATGACGCCGTCATCGGCACTCCGTACGCGCGCATGTGGGGCGCCTATCTGACCGGCATGTGGCTCTACCGGCTCAGCCTGGCCAAGGCGAAGTGGCACTCGTTGACCGGCGAGCCGCTGACCGGCCGCGAGGCCGCCGACGTCGAACTGATCAACGAGGCCGTTCCCTTCGAGCGCCTCGAGCAACGCGTAGCCGAAGTTGCGGCGATGCTGTGCCGAATTCCGCTGTCGCAGTTGCAGGCTCAGAAACTCATCGTCAACCAGGCCTACGAGAACATGGGTCTGGCGTCCACGCAGACACTCGGCGGCATCCTCGACGGGCTCATGCGCAACACACCGGATGCACTAAAGTTCATCGACACCGCTGCGAATCGCGGTGTGCGCGAGGCGATCGAGCAGAGGGACGGTCCGTGGGGCGACTACAGCCAAGCCCCACCCGAGCGGCGACCCGACCCGTCACACGTCGAACCCTGACCGGAGCTCGATGAGCGCGTCGAGGTCGGCGATCGCGCGCAGGGTGTCGTTCAGATGCGTACAGGTGCTGGTGCCGACGAACTCGCTGCGGACGCGGTTTCGCAACTCCGACAACGTCATTCCCTCGATGCGGGCAGCGCTTCCGATCGCGCCGGGGCACTCCTGCCACGGCAGCACCCGCACGGTCGCCGCCACCGAGGTGATTGTTCTCGCCGACTGATCGACGGTGCCCTCGACGGTGTACTCGTGCACGATCGTCTCCACGCCGTCGCCGTCGACATGCGAGTCGCGGAAGTGTGCGTCGAACTCGCCATCCGGCGTCAGGTCCAACCGACGGAATCGTCGCATGCCGTGCGCGCGCAAAGGCTCGATGGCGTGCATGCCCTCGGCTGCGAGCGACGGCGCCACCGGTCCATGTACCGATGGGATCGTGCCGTTGCGCCTGGCGTACGGGACAAGCGACGCGTCCTCGGCAAAGCCGGCGCAGATGCCCGCCATCCGGTCGGCGGTCCCTGCGGGCAGCTTCTCCTCAATACCCCGCGTGAGAGCGATGTGCTGGACCGCGTACCCGGAAACCAGCGCGGCGCCGACCCAATCATCGAGCAGTAGGTACAGCAGACCCGCACTGGCCACCTCGTCCGGAAACAGCATTCCGATCGTCGAACGGAATCCCGGCCCGACGCTGCTGCCGACAAGCGCAGCCACCCGATCGTCGTCGGCGGCGATGTGGTCGATGACCCGCCCGGTCAGGTGCGCGCGTACACCCGCCTGCCCGAGCACCTCGGCCGCGCCGTCCCGCCCGCCAACGGCATCGCGGGCGCGTAGGTCAACGTCAGACTCGCCCGTGCCAGCCGGATGCGTGTCGATGGTGCTGGTGCGGCGCAACACACCGGCGGCGAGCGGCCGCCATGTCCGGACCGGCTGCTGGGGCCCCACGATGTCCGTCACGAACGGCATGGCCAGACTCTAGTCGCTGCGGCTCAGGCCACTGAGCAGCGAGACGACCACGCCGATCACCACCAACCCGACACCGACGATCAGCGTCACGTTCAGCCACTGATGCAGGCTGCCCTCGGCGGTGTGGACCATGACGTCGGCCACCTGGCGGATATTGCCGGTGGTGCGGTTGAGCGCGTCGTCGATGTAGCGCCTGCCCACCTCCAGCCCGGCCCACCCCGCCGCACCGACAAGCAATGCCGAAACCCCAAGCGCAGCAAGCGCTTTCCCCCGCGATCGGGCCGTCGCCAGGGTCAGCAGCGCGAAGACTCCGGTGAGGACGCAGACGCCGATGCTCGCCCACGGCCCCCATGTCGACACCGGCTTGAGCTGGCCGGGCCGCAGCGACGAGGAGTCAGGCACGGTGATCGGGACCATCAGGGTGTCGGGCACATCTAGGTTGAGGTTGCCCAGCGTGCCGCGCAACGAGTTGTCCCGCAGCATCGGGGCGATGTCGACGAGCCAGCGGTCACCATTCTGGTCGTGCTGGACCGAGTTGGTGAACATCCACCGATGAGCAATGCGGTTGGCCTGGGCGAACTGGCCCGGAAACCCCTGGTTCGAGGTGTAGGCGGCGGTCACCCCACTAATTAACTCGCGGTTGTTGAGCTGGTAGCCGTGGTCTGAGGCCAGTTCGGTGATCTGCGTCGTCAACTCCGAGGCCATGGCCTTCTGCAGCCGGGGGTCCTTCGCGGCGGTTGCGGCGAGACCGGCATAACCGTCCTCGCTGACCACTTTGGTCTGCGCCCACGTCGCGGGGACCGCCGCCGCCAGGAGAACCGTCGTCA
>LZSH01000476.1 GCA_001665255.1 Mycobacteriaceae bacterium 1482268.1
TTCTGCGGGAGGCCCGAGACCGGGCCAAGGCCGCTGGCGCCAACGACATCGAGGAGAAGGCCGTCGTCGGGGCGCCGGTCGACGCCCTCGTTGAGCTGGCCGAGGAAGTCGGCGCCGACCTGCTCGTGGTCGGCAACGTCGGGCTGAGCACTATTGCGGGCCGACTGCTCGGATCGGTGCCCGCCAACGTCGCGCGTCGTTCCAAGACCGACGTGCTGATCGTGCACACCACGCCGTAGCCTCGGCCGGCCGCCTAGGGGGATGCAGTCGGCGACTTAGGTCGCCGACGCCTTGGCGATCTCAGCGATCGCCGCATCGAGCGTCGCGTTGAATTCCTCGTCGCTCTGCTGTGCAGTCAAGCCCTCGGTGAGGGCACGCGAGAAGCTGGCGATGACGCCGTTGTTGCGTGAGAGCTTCTCGCACGCCTCGTCGCGGCTGTAGCCGCCCGAAAGCGCCACCACGCGAAGCACCTTGGGGTGCTCGACGAGGTCCTGATAGAGGTTGTCGGTATCCGGAAGGGTGAGCTTCAGCATGACCTTCTGGTCGTCGCCCACCTGGTTCAGCGCCGCGAGGATGCCCGCCTTGAGCTGGTCTTCGGCCACGGCTTTCTTCGGGCTCTTGATGTCGACCTCCGGTTCGATGATCGGCACCAGGCCCTTGGCGAGCACCTGCTGGGCGACCTCGAACTGCTGAGCCACGACCGCGTCGAGCCCTGCGCCGGGCAGCTTGATGACCGATCGCTCTTTGGTGCCGAACACGCCGTTGGCCACCGCGCGGTCCAACAGGTCGTCGAGCCCGGGCATGGGCTTCATCGTCTGCGCGCCGTCCTGCTCGTCGTTCAGACCCTTGTCGATCTTCAGAAACGGCACGATGCCCTTGACGTTCCACAGATAATCGGCGGTCGGACGGCCCTCGATCTGGCGGTCCATCGTCATCTCGAACAGGATCGCACCCATGATGCGGTCCGCGTCGAACGCGGGACTCGTGATGATGCGGGTGCGCATCTCGTGGACCAGATCGAACATCTGGTCGTCGCCTGAGTAGGCATCCTCTGGGACCCCGTAGAGCTTGAGCGCCTTGGGGGTGCTGCCGCCGCTCTGATCCAACGCTGCGATGAAGCCGGCACCGCTGCGCGCCTTCGTGAACTGATCGTTGTTCATGGCCTATTGCTTACCAGGTCGACGCCGCGGTCATGGCATCGCCTCAGCCCAGGGCTTGTAGGCCGCTCATCTCAGCATTTCGCGCCGATGGTCGCCGACATCAGCGGTCGCAACACGGTGAACAGCTGCTCCTCGTCGCTCAGATAGAAATGGCCGCCGGGGAGCAAGTGCATGCTGAAATGCCCGGACGTACGTCCACGCCACTGCTCCAGGTCGCATTCGGAGATCAGTGGGTCCTCGCTGCCGCCGAGGACATGGATGGGACACGGCAGTACGCAGTTTGCGTCGTCGACGTCGGTTTCGCACAGCTGCAGGTCTGTTCGAGCGGCGGCGGACGCGGCGTCCCGCAGCGCCGGCCACTCGGCAAGCTCGGGCGGGATGCCTCCCAGATCGACGAGCAGTCCGGCCAGCCGGTGGGCGTCGAGGTGATCGACAGCGGGTATCGGTGGCGGAAGATGTGGCGGCGCGTAAGAGGACAGCACGAGAGTGGTAGGCAGCGGCAGGCGCGCTTCCGCGCGCAAGCATGCCAGCCGGTAGGCCACGAGTGCGCCGAAACTGTGGCCGAAGAATGCGTACGGGCCGTCAAGCCGGCTGACGAGGTGGTCGTGCACATTGCGCACTAACTCCCGCAACGTCTCGAACCGCTCGCGGTGCGCGATGTCGACAGGGACAACTCCGACGCGTGGGCTCAGGGCCTGATTCCATCCATTGAACATCGCCGCGCCGCCGCCGGCATGGGGGAAGCAGAACAACTTCACCAGTCTCACGCGCCTCGGGTGAGCGACGCGAGTTCCTCGGCGACGGTTTTGGCCGCATACCGAATCTGATCATCGGAGTGGCAGCTGGTGATGAAAAACCGAAGCCTCGTCTTGTCTTCGGGCACAGCGGGATAGAGGATCGGGTTGACGTTGATGCGACGACGCAGCATGGCGTCGGAGAGTTTCAGCGCGGTCAATGAGTTGCCGACGATGACTGGGATGATCGGCGTCCCTTCGGACTCACCAGTGTCGAGGCCGGCCTCGCGCGCGAGACTCAAGAACAATCGGGCACGCGCTTCTAATTGCCGTAGATGCTCCGGTTCCTCTCGGATCGTGCGAATGGCCGCAACAGAGGCGGCCGCAGTGGGGGGCGGCATGCCGACGCTGTAGATAAAACCCGGTGTCGTGTACTTGAGGAACTCGATGAGCTCGTGGCTGCCCGCGACATAGCCGCCACAGCCCGCCAGCGCCTTTGACATAGTGCCGGACCACAGCTCCACGTCGGTGCGGTCGACACCGAAGTGTTCACCGACGCCGGCGCCGGAATTGCCGAGCACGCCGATGCTGTGGGCCTCGTCGATCATCA
>LZSH01000477.1 GCA_001665255.1 Mycobacteriaceae bacterium 1482268.1
GCCGTTGAGCTGGCAGGAGAACGTAGTGGTGTCGTGGACGGGCATGCGCGGCGTGGTGACTTTGGCGGCGACGGCGGCGGTTGGGGCGGCGGCGACTGGGGTGGCGGCGACTTCGGTGGAGATTTCGGCGGCTTCTGACCTTCGCCGCGAGCAGTCGCAAAGTCGCACGAAATAACCCCTTGCCGCGCGAGTTTGCGTCTGTTCGGCGAGCCTTAGAAGCGGCTTTCCAAACGCGCCGACACACCGGCCTCCTGCAGATCGAGCCGTTCCAGCATGGCCCGCACGGCCTCGTCTTCGATCCGCCCCTCGTCGCGCTCCCCGATCAACGCCGCCCGCTGCGCGGCCAACACATCCCGGTAGAGCGCCGAAAACACTTCGGAACGCCTGGTGTGCGCTTCAGGGTCGGGCATCTCGTCGGCGTCCTGCGAATGCCGCGCGATGACCGTCCGAATCTCGGCGAGCACGCGCGGGTCCATGCCCTCGGGCGGATTCGCGCGAAACTCGGCCAAGACTTCGTCAGCCGCATCGTGCACGACGCGTTCGGCCTTGCGTTCCTCTTCGCGGTCGGCGGCGTGGTCATCGGTGAACCGTGACAATTGAAGTCGCTTGATTAACACCGGCAGCGTCCAACCTTGGATTAGCAGCGTGCCGACGCTGACCACAAATGCGATCGCCTGAATGGTCGCGCGTTCTGGGAATGGCTCGCCGGAAACCGTCGTCGCCGGAATTGCCGCTGCCGCAGCCAAAGTCACCACGCCGCGCATGCCCGTCCACGACACCACTACGTTCTCCTGCCAGCTCAACGGCCGACGATCGATCCGCGAACTCCACTTACCCGGCGGCGCGGCGCGCCGCCGGGCACCAAGTGCGCCGCGACCGCCGGTTGCAGGAACCGGCACGCTCAGCCGCCTCTCCACCTGCGAGGACAACTTGCTTCGACCAAACATGACAAACACTGACAGCGGGCGGATCACCAGCACGATCACCAACACGACCCCAGAGGCGACCGCGACCTGCATCAGCGAATCGTGCGCCTCACGCAGGTCCTCGAGCACGAACCGCAAATGCAAACCGATGTAAGCGAATACGAACGCTTCCAGCAGCACATCGACCGAGTTCCACACGTAGCGTTCCTGCAGCCGCGTCTGATACCCGGCGGCCAGCGTTCCGTTGCCGACGACGAATCCTGCGACCACCACTGCCAATACACCCGAGGCGTGCAGTTCCTCGGCGCAGATGAACGCCGCGAACGGCACCACCAAACCCTGCACCGTCTCCAGACCGGGGTTGGCCAATCGCCGTCGAATCCACAGCGTGACATAACCGAGCGCGGCACCCACCACGGGGCCGACGACGGCACTGTAGCCGAACAACAGAAACGGGTCCTCGATGAACGTCGTGCCGCCGGCAACCTGCACCACGGCAATGCTGAACAGCGTGAGCGCCGCGGCGTCGTTGATGAGGCTCTCCCCCGTCAGGATCGCCATCACGCGTTTTGGCAAGCCGAGCTTGCGGCCGACCGCGACGGCGGTAACGGCGTCGGGTGGCGCCACGATCGCTCCCAGTACCAGGGCGGTGCCGAACGTCAACGGCACCAGCACGAACCAGGACGACAGCGCCACGGCGAAGGCGGTCACCACAACGAGACCGACACCCAGGCCGAGGATCGGGCGAATGTTGCGCAGGAAGGTCGGAAACGAGAAGTCCAGCGCCGCCGAGTACAGCAGCGGCGGCAGGACTACCGACATCAGGATGTGCGAACCCAGTTCCGGTGCTTCGAATTCCGGCAGAAACGATACGGCGCTGCCGATGACGACGATGATCAGCGCGGGTTCCAGCCCGCGGCGATGCGCCATGGCGGTGACGACGATGGCTCCGACGACCACGAGGATGAGTTCCACCCGCCGATTGTCGCCGAGTCCACGGTTTCGCGTTGATTCTGCGGCTACGGCGGCGCCTTCTCGCACTTTGTCGCCGTGGTCGCAGACTCAATGCCGCGAAAGGCTCCTACGACTGGTCGCTGGGGCACCAGAACAGATTGCGCCCTTCGAGCACCGCGGTTCGCACTTCCGTGCCGCAGATCCGGCACGGTTCACCGGCGCGCCGATACACGTAGGTACGCGGACGCCCAGGCCGATACGAGGGCAGGCCATGGTCGTCCTCGCGCTCGACCGTGATGATCCTGCCGCGACGCAGGCCGACCTTCATCAGCTCGACGAGGTCGATCCACATCGCGGTGAACTCGTCTTCGCTGATCTGCGTGCCCAACCGGTACGGGTCGATGCGATGACGGAACAGCAGCTCGTTGCGATACACGTTGCCGACCCCGGCGATTACCGTCTGATCCATCAGCAACGCGCCGATGGGCCTGCGCGACTTCGAAATACGCGCCCATGCCAGCGAGCCGTCGGCGTCGCGCCGTAACGGATCCGGGCCGAGCCGCGCGACGACGTCGTCGACTTCCGCCTCGTCGATCACCTCGCACACCGTCGGCCCGCGTAGGTCGGTGCCGAATTCGGCGCCGATCATCCGCATGCGCACCTGGCCCACCGGCGGCCCCATCGGCACCGGGGAGTCGTTGAAGGTTCCGTACAGGCCGAGGTGCACGTGCACGACGCGGCCGCCGTCGTAGTGGTGGAACAGATGCTTGCCCCAGGCGCTGGCCTTCTTCAGGACCCGACCATTGACGGCGGCGGCGCCTTCGGCGAAGCGGCCCTGCGGGCTGGATACGATGACGGGTGCTCGCCCGAACTTGCGCTGGTGCAGCCGTGCCAGCCGGTGAAGCGTATGGCCTTCGGGCATCCGTTAGGCCGGCGCGCCGGGCACGCTCGGGGGGACGTGCGTCTCTTCGTATTTCGCGAGTATGTCGATACGACGCTGGTGCCGTTCGGCTCCCGACCACGGCGTCGATAGGAATGCGTCGACGATCGCCAGCGCCTCGGACACCGTATGCATGCGCGCGCCGATACCGATGATTTGCGCCTTGTTGTGTTCGCGGGCCAACGAGGCCGTCTCGGTGCTCCATGCCAGGGCGCAGCGCGCGCCCGGCACCTTGTTTGCGGCGATCTGCTCGCCGTTGCCGGACCCGCCGATGACGATGCCGAGACTTTCGTTGTCGCCGACGGTCTTCAGCGCCGCGGCGATGCAGAAGGCCGGGTAGTCGTCCTCGGCGTCGTAGGTGTAGGCGCCGCAGTCGATGGGCTCGTGCCCGTTCTTCTTCAGGTGCTCGATGATCTCGTTCTTGAGTTCGAAGCCCGCGTGGTCAGAGCCCAGGTAGACGCGCATGGCGGTCATTCTGGCAGAGCCGGCCGACCCCATTTCGCCCAAACCAACGTTTGGGCGAGGAAGTGCAAGTAAGAGCCGCCTTTTCGTCGATCTCGGCGCGCCCCTAACCCTCAGTCGAACGAAGGCGCCTCGGTACGGGTCCGCTTGAGCTCCCAGAAGTGCGGATAAGACGCGAATGTCACCGACGCGTCCCACAGCTTGCCCGCCTCCTCGCCGCGCGGGATCTTCGACAGCACCGGCCCGAAGAACGCGACGCCGTTGACGTGAATCGTCGGTGTACCGACGTCCTCGCCCACCGCGTCCATGCCCTCGTGGTGGCTCTTGCGCACCGCCTCGTCGTACTTGTCGGTGTTGGCGGCCTCTGCCAGTTCGGCCGGCAGCCCGACCTCATCCAGTGACTCCCGGATGACGACGTCGAAGTCTTTATTGCCCTGGTTGTGGATCCGCGTTCCCATCGCGGTGTACAGCGGCGCCAGGATTTCCGACCCCTTGGCCTGCTCTGCGGCGATCGCTACCCGCACCGGCTTCCACGCCTGCTTCAAGCCCTCGCGGTAGTCCTCGGACAGGTCGCGACCCTCGTTGAGCACCGCAAGGCTCATCACGTGGAAGTTCACCTCGATGTCGCGCACCTTTTCCACTTCGAGAATCCATCGTGACGTGATCCAGCACCACGGGCACAGCGGGTCGAACCAGAAATCGGCGACGGACTTCTCGGGCATGGGCGCGTCCTCTCAGTCGGATGGATCAACGAAACTCAGTCATCTCAACCATGCGCCGCGCGAGGGTGTTCCAAACCTTTATCGAAGCGTGTTGTCGATGTGACATGGGTAGACCACTGTTACACAAGTGAAACCATTCTCTCGATCCACCGTGGCCGTCGCGGTCGCCATGGTCACCGCCGGCGTCGTATCCGCCGCCCCCGCTCAGGCCGACGACGACAGTGCCTTCCTCGACGCGCTGAATCGCGCGGGCATTGCCTACGCGGACAACAACCCCGACCTCACGGCTCAGCTGGGCGAGCGCGTCTGCCCCATGATGGTCGAACCCGGCAAGAACTTCGCCGAGGTCGCCACAGACGTCGCCGACAACGGCATCAACCCGGGCCTGGCGTCGTTCTTCACCGGAATCGCCATCCAGATGTACTGCCCGCAGATGATGGGGTCGATCGGCAACGGCACCTTCCTCAACATGATGCAGGAGAATCAGGGCCTGCCCGGCATGCCAGGGTTGACGGGCATCCTCGGCCGATAAGACCTCGCTGACCGGGACCACTAAGTTGGACGTGTGGTTCTTCCCAATCTGACTCGTGACCAGGCCATCGAACGAGCGGCGCTCGTCACCATCGACCGCTACGGCATCGATCTCGACCTGACCGACGGCGCAGGCGCGCCCGGCGAGAAGACGTTCCGGTCCATCACGACCGTGGAGTTCAGCGCGCTGCCGGGTGCCGACACCTACATCGACATCGCCGCCGAAACGGTCCACAAGGCCACTCTCAACGGCATCGACCTCGACGTCTCGGCATACGACGAAGAAAACGGCATTGCGCTGCCGGGCCTGCAGGAGCGAAACACCCTCGTCGTCGACGCGCAGTGCCTCTACTCCAATACCGGCGAGGGCCTGCACCGCTTCGTCGACCCGGTCGACAACGAGGTCTACCTGTACTCGCAGTTCGAAACCGCCGACGCCAAACGGATGTTCGCGTGTTTCGACCAACCCGACCTCAAGGCGACCTTCGACATCGCGGTCACCGCGCCCGAGCACTGGGAGGTGGTGTCCAACGGTGCTCCCGTCAATGCTCAGGTAACCGGCAACGCCAAGACGGTGACGTTCGCGACGACGCCGAAGATGAGCACCTACCTCGTCGCGCTGATCGCCGGACCGTATGCGGTGTGGCGTGACTCCTATACCGACGAGCACGGCGAGATCCCGCTCGGGCTGTTCTGCCGGAAGTCGTTGCAAGAGTTCATGGACGCCGACCGGCTGTTCACCGAAACCAAGCAGGGCTTCGACTTCTACCACCGCAACTTCGGCCAACCGTACGCGTTCGGCAAGTACGACCAACTGTTCGTTCCCGAGTTCAACGCCGGTGCGATGGAAAACGCCGGAGCCGTAACATTTTTGGAAGATTACGTCTTCCGCAGCAAGGTCACCCGCGCTTCGTATGAGCGTCGCGCTGAGACGGTGCTGCACGAGATGGCGCACATGTGGTTCGGTGATCTGGTGACCATGCGGTGGTGGGACGACCTGTGGCTCAACGAGTCGTTCGCGACATTCGCGTCGGTGCTGTGCCAGGCCGAAGCAACCGAGTACACCGAGGCGTGGACGACGTTCGCCAACGCCGAGAAGTCATGGGCCTACCGCCAGGACCAGTTGCCGTCGACGCATCCCGTCGCCGCCGACATTCCCGACCTCGCCGCCGTCGAGGTCAACTTCGACGGCATCACCTACGCCAAGGGCGCCAGCGTGCTGAAGCAGTTGGTGGCCTATGTCGGGCTGGAAGCCTTCCTCGCCGGCCTGCGTGATTACTTCCGCGACCATGCCTTTGACAATGCCACCTTCGGCGATCTCCTTGGCGCACTGGAGAAGTCGTCCGGCCGCGACCTGTCACACTGGGGCCAGCAGTGGCTCAAGACGACCGGGCTGAACACGCTGCGCGCCGACTTCGACGTCGACCCCGACGGGAAGTTCAGCCGCTTCGCGATCAGCCAGAGCGGCGCGGCGCCCGGCGCCGGCGAGACCCGGGTGCATCGGCTCGCGGTCGGTATCTACGACGACGACGGCTCCGGCAAATTGGTGCGGTTGCACCGCGAGGAGCTCGACATCGAGGGTGCTTCCACTGAAGTGCCTGCGCTGCAGGCTATTCCGCGGGGCAAGCTGATCCTGGTCAACGACGACGACCTGACCTACTGCTCGCTGCGGCTCGACCCGGAATCGCTGCAGACCGTACTGACCCGTATTGCCGACATCGCCGAACCGCTCCCCCGCACGCTGGCCTGGTCGGCGGCGTGGGAGATGACGCGCGAAGCCGAGCTCAAGGCCCGCGACTTCGTCGCGCTCGTCGTCAACGGTGTGCATGCCGAAACCGAGGTAGGTGTCGCCCAGCGGCTGCTGCTGCAGGCGCAGACCGCCTTGCGGTCCTACGCCGACCCCGACTGGGCCTGCTCGGACGGATGGCCCACGTTCGCAGACCGGCTGCTCGAACTGGCCCGCGCGGCCGAACCCGGTTCTGATCACCAGCTGGCCTACATCAACGCGCTGTGCACATCGGTGCTCGCGCTGCGGCACGTCGCCGTGTTGGCCGCGCTCCTCGACACCGACCCCGCCGAACATGGCCTGCCGGGTTTGACGATCGACACCGATCTGCGATGGCGCATCGTCACCGCATTGGCCGCCGCGGGCGACATCGACAACGACGGTGAGGCAACGCCTTTCATCGACGCGGAGGTCGAACGGGATCCGACGGCGGCGGGCAAGCGCAACGCTGCCCGCGCAGCGGCAGCCCGTCCGCAGGACGCGGTGAAGAAGACCGCATGGCAGCTCGTCATCGAGGACGACACGCTGCCCAACATCGTCGGGCGGTCAATAATCGACGGCTTCGTCCAACCGGGTCAGCAGGCGCTGCTTCAACCGTTCACGGCGAAGTACTTCGACGCCATTCCTGGCGTGTGGCAGCGCCGTTCCAGCGAGGTCGCGCAGACGGTCGTCATCGGGCTGTACCCGACATGGGACATCAGCGAGGACGCGCTCAAGGCCGCCGACCGTTTCCTGGAGGGCGATATGCAGCCGTCGCTGCGACGGCTGGTGGTCGAAGGCCGCGCAGGCGTCGAACGCGCGCTGCGGGCCCGCGCCTTCGATATCAGCTAGGCCGATCCGCGCCGGAAGAGTTAGGACGGGCGAACGCCGGCGCTAATCACCTTGATGGCACTGATCAGCCCGGCCATCAAGTTGCCGTAGTTGAACGACGCCGCTGCGGCCTTTACACCCAACGGTGCGGACTCCTCGATGCCGCGGCCCTGCAACTCCGAGCCGTAGACGACCTCGATCGCCTTCTGGTTCGGCGAGACCGCAAGCAACACCGCGTTGTTCGGCGTGGGCACCTTGGCCAGCACCTCGCGGGCGGTGGCGGCGGTGTCTACACCGAGATCACCGACGTACACCGCGAACCGGGCCTTGGCCTTGCGCGAGCCGAACTTCAGCGCGTCGTCGAGCCGCACCAGGTCCTTTACGGGAAAGGGATAGTGGACCGACAACTCGCCGGGCTCGGTGACCCCGGACAGACGACCGCTGGAGGTGACAACCCAACCGCGGGGCAGCTGCGCCGACTTGCGCTCGATAACGTCACCACTTGCCACTGGCGCCGCCTCCAATCGTCAACGGATGCGCATGCCCGTGTGACTCCGGCTCGTCGGAGGCCCACAGGATCGGCCCGTGCGTCCACTCTTCGTCGTGCATCTTGTACGTCGTCGGGTGCGGCCCCTTGCGGTTCTTGCCGATTCCCCAGATCAAGGCGATCAGGATCAGCGTGACCAGCAGCGGCACCCCGCCGAGTAGCGAATGTGTAAGTGCGGTGCTCACGCGCAAACCCTATCGCGACGACTGGTCAGGCTGCGCCCTCACCCAGGTATCGCACCCATGCCGGATCGAGTTCCTTCACCGTCGACAGCAGCCGCCAGTGCTGGCCCTTGGGCCGCGCCGGCGTCGAACGCAGCGTCCAGCCCAGCTCGGTCAGCAGCCGGTCGGCCTTGCGGTGGTTGCACGGCGAGCACGCCGCCACGCAGTTCTCCCAGGTGTGGCCGCCGCCGCGGCTGCGGGGTACCACGTGATCGACGGTGTCGGCCTTGCTGCCGCAGTAGGCGCAGCGGAAGCGGTCGCGGTGCATCAGCGCGGCCCGGGTCATCGGGATGCGGGCCCGGTACGGTACCCGCACATAGGACCTCAGTCGGATCACCGACGGCACCGTCACCGACCGCGTGGCCGAGTGGATCACCGGGCCCGACGGGTCGGCGTGCACGACGTCGGCCTTACCGCACATAAGCATGACGACCGCCCTGCGCATGGGCAGCGCCGTCAGCGGTTCATAGGTCGAGTTGAGGAGCAGCACGCGGCGACGGCACCAGATCGAACCTTCGCGGCTGGCGGGAGGACTGTCGACGCTATGCAGCAGCGTCGGGGTGGGCGCCGCTCCGGTTAGGCTCGCGGCGACGTGGCCAGCCGTTCGAGACCGGCTCTTCTTTCGATGCGCCATTCGTCCTCCGCCCGACAGTCCACCATGGATCGGCGTCAATCGCATAACAAATTCATTTGTGTCTCCTGGTCAGCCGGGTGAACTTCACATGACATCACCGGCTGACTTGCGGGTTCGGACGAGTTGGGACAATGGACGACGTGACACAGCCGCAGCAGTCCTTTTACGACGAAGTGGGTGGCCACGACACCTTCGATGCCATCGTGTCCCGGTTCTACGCGCTGGTGCGAGAGGACGAGATCTTGCGTCCGCTGTACCCCGAGGACGAGCTCGAGGCTGCCGAGGTGCGGTTGCGGATGTTCCTCGAGCAGTACTGGGGCGGCCCGCGTACGTACTCCGATCAGCGCGGCCACCCGCGGCTGCGGATGCGGCACAGCCCGTTCAAGATCGGCTTCATCGAGCGCGACGCGTGGCTGCGATGCATGCACACCGCGATCGCGTCGATCGATTCGGAAACCCTCGACGACGAGCATCGCAAGGCGCTGCTCGACTACCTCGAGATGGCTGCCCATTCGATGGTCAATTCGCCGTTCTGACGACGACATCTGCGCGGTGTAGGTTGCGGGCGTGACTGATCCCAGTGCCGGGCCCTGGTGGTCGCATGCGGTGTTCTACCAGGCGTATCCGCGTTCGTTCTGCGACGCCAACGGCGACGGCGTCGGCGACCTCGACGGCGTGGCGACGCGGCTGGACTATCTGGAGACGTTGGGTGTCGACGCGATCTGGCTGAACCCGGTGATGGTCTCGCCGATGGCCGACCACGGCTACGACGTATCCGATCCGCGGGACGTCGACCCACTGTTCGGCGGGATGGCGGCGCTGGACCGGCTGATCGAGGAAGCACACGCGCGCGACATCAAGGTGACGATGGACCTGGTGCCCAATCACACCAGCTCGGCGCATCCGTGGTTTCAGGCTGCGC
>LZSH01000478.1 GCA_001665255.1 Mycobacteriaceae bacterium 1482268.1
GGCCATCGACCTGTCCGACGTTCAATCGACCGTCCGCGCGCTGATCTGGTCGCAGGCGGGCATCGGCGCGGCGGTCCTTCTGGTGCTCGGCGTCGCCGGTTTCTGGGTGGTGCACCGCAGCCTCCGGCCGTTGACCGAAGTCGAACGGACCGCCGCCGACATCGCCGCAGGGCAGTTGGATCGTCGTATCCCGCAACGTGATCCGCGCACCGAAGTCGGGCGACTTTCACTGGCTCTCAACGGGATGCTGGCGCAGATCCAGCGGGCGGTCGCGTCGTCGGAGTCGTCGGCCGAACGGGCCCGCAGATCCGAGGAGCGGATGCGCCGCTTCATCACCGACGCCAGCCACGAACTGCGCACGCCGCTGACGACCATCCGCGGTTTCGCCGAGCTGTACCGCCAAGGCGCGGCCCGCGATGTCGAGATGTTGATGTCGCGCATTGAAAGCGAATCGCGCCGGATGGGGCTGCTGGTCGAGGATCTGCTGCTGCTCGCGCGCCTCGACGCTCAGCGGCCGCTGGACCGCCACCGCGTCGACCTCCTGGCCATGGCCACCGATTCGGTGCACGACGCGCATTCGATCGCGCCGGAGCGGGTGATCACGATGGAGGTCATCGACGGCCCCGGCACGCCGGAGGTGCTCGGCGACGAGGCCAGGCTGCGCCAGGTATTGGGCAATCTGGTCGCCAATGCACTGCAGCACACGCCGGAGACCGCGCGGATCACCGTGCGGGTGGGCACCGACGACGACAACGCCGTCCTCGAGGTCGCCGACGAGGGTCCAGGCATGAGCGCCGAGGACGCCCATCGCGTCTTCGAGCGGTTCTACCGAACCGATTCGTCCCGCGACCGGGCCAGCGGCGGCAGCGGGCTCGGACTGTCGATCGTCGACTCGCTGGTCCACGCGCACGGCGGCACGGTCAGCGTCCAGACGGCGCCGGGACGAGGATGTACGTTTCGGGTCGCGCTGCCACGGATCTCCGACGTGGCGGCGGTGCGCTGACGACTTAGACGATCGACACGGTCGACGGGCGCATCTCGATTTGGAACACCAGCGCAGAGGCGCCATTTCGAGCGGCTGCGACCGCCTGCTCCGGTGTCTGTCCGACCGCGCGGACGTACGCCACACGCGAGTCCGAGGACTCGAGCGCGCCGACGGCGCTGCCCAGCTTGACCAGCAATTCGACCTCGGTGACGCCTTCGGCGATCCGCGCCGTGTCGAGCCCGCGGACGTCGGCGAGCACGCCGGCGGCCGGGGCCGCGACGAACCAGATCGCCGAGGCGCAGGCCGGGCGGTCCGCGGCGAGTGCGGCGCGCAGATCCGGAAGGACCTTCTCGCCCACGGTCTGCCTCACGACGAACTCGGCCATGTCGACACCCGTAGCGTCGAACGTGAGGGCCGGTATCTCGTCACCACCCATTCGGACATGGGTTTCGATCACTCGCGGACCGGCCGGAGTCAGCACGATTTCGGTATGTGTGGCACCGAATTCCACGCCGAGGACGGTCAGCACCCGCTCGACGTAGTCGCGGACGTCGTCCAGCTGCTCCGGGCTCAGATTCGCCGACGCCACATGACCGAGTTCGACGAAGGAAACGGGATCGGAGAATTTCCGCGTGACCGACACGATCTGGTGCTCGCCGAGTTCGGAGAACGCTTCGACGCTGAACTGAGGGCCGTCGTGGAATTGTTCGACCAGCACCCCGGCGTACGGGAGATCGTCGAAGCGGGTGCTCGCACGCTCGAACGCCGCGGCCAGCTCCCCGCCATGCCTCACAACGGCAACGCCGGCACTTCCCGCCCCGGCCGCCGGCTTGACCACACATGGAAATCCGTACTCGTCGACAAAAGCAGTCAAGTCGGACAGATCGGTGACAATCGCCGAAGCGGTTGTGTCAACCCCTGTTTCGCGAAGCACAGCACGCATCGCGTCTTTGTTGTGTACGAGCTCGACAGTGTGCGGCGAATGAGTGGCGAGGCCGAGTGCCTCGCCGATCACCGCGCACCGATCCTGGTCGGTTTCGCCGAAGGTGGCCACCCTGGTGAACGGGTGTATCTCGTGGGCGGCCCGGGCCAGCGCCACCCATTCTTCGTCGGGCGCGTCGCTTCGTACGGCGATGACGCGCGTGTGCTCGGTCACCGCCCGCAGTTTGGCCAGGAATTCCAGGCGGCAGATCACCGATGTCTCGGTGCCTGGCAGCGCGCGGCGAACCCGCGCCGGTAGGTCGCGGCCGCTGCCGACGACGAGGACATGTTCGGTCATCATTTCACCTCGAGGGGTTGGGTTGAGTTGGCCGCCGCCACTGCATCTGGCCGTTCGGCGAGGCAGCGACGCGCGGCCGTTCGTGACATCAGGGCAGCGGTTCCGAACGTCCCGGCCAGCACGGGCCAGGCGATCAGGCCCGCGGGCATCAGCGCGACGACGAGAAGTGTTGGGCCGACGACCTTCTGGCCGCTGAAGCCGAGACTGAAGGCCCCGAGGTACCTGGCTCGAGCATCCTCCGGCGAGAGTTCGGCCGACAGCTCCCAGGCGGCCACCTCTTGAAGGTTTTCCGCAAGCGAGAGCACCACGACGGCAACGAGTATCGCCGCGATCGCGATGCCCGCGGAGGCTGCCTGCGCAATCGCAAAGAACCCGCAGCAGACGGCCATCAGCGCCCCGGAGATCACCAGCAGCCGGATCGCCGCGGCGACGCTTTCGGCGAATCTGGCGACGTAAACCTGAAGCAGCACGGTCAGCACCGTGTTGACCGCCATCAGCACCGGTACCAGTGCGGCCGGTACCGCGGTGTGGGCGATGACCCAGATCGGCAGCAGCACGATCAGGACGGTGTCGTAGAGCGAGAGCACGCCGTTGCTGACGGTGAACACCATGAACCACCGGTCGCGGAACGGGGAGCGGATATCGGCCGACCCTCTGGGCGCGGGAGTTTCGTTGCGCTGCAACTTTTCTCCGGATGTGGACAATACCCGCCGGACCAGAACCGCGACCACGATGAACGACAGCCCATTGCCGATGAAGATTGCGACGAACACACCCGGGTCGGCGGCGGCAAAGGCGGCACCGGCCAGGAGAAAGCCGACGGTCAGGCCGATGTTGCGGACGGCCCGGATGGATGCCATCGTGCGGGTGCGGTCCCGGCCTCCGATCAACGCCGTCACGACAGCCTGCTGAATCGGGGAACTGGCGCGGTCGGCTGCGGTGAGTATCACCGTGAGCACCAGAAAGCCCTTGAAGTCCGAAACGAACGCGAAGCACCCGTAGCCCAGACCGCGCAACAGGAGCAGGACGACGTAGAACCGACCGGGTCCCAGGCGGTCGGCAAGCCTTCCCAGTGGTACCGGCGCGAGCAGTGCGATCGCTCCGGCGATGGTGGCCGAAAGGGCCACCTGATTGGCCCCGATCCCGACGACGCCGACGAAGTAAAGCGCGAAGGAGGCGAAGAACATCCCGGTGCCGAGCGAGTCGATGCCCGCTCCGATCGCCAGTGTGCGGCCAGCGGCACTACTGGGCAGCACGAGGCGGCCCAGTCGCTGCGAAAGCCCTGTTGTCACAGCACGTCTCCGCTGCACACGGCGGCCACCAAGTCCGCGGAGCGTTGCACATGGGTCGGCGTCGCCGCCTCGGGAGCGGGACCGCGAAGGTGGTTCCAGGCGTACCGCCGGGCGGCGTTCACCAACACGCCGGTGTCGGTCGCGGGCCCGCCCCTGGCGGCCTTGGCCACGAGGGCGGCGGCGACGAGCAGTCTGCCCATCCGGTCGACGAGCACCCATCCGGCGGCGGCTGCGACCGCAGGGTCGGCGCCGACCCATTCGTGGCGGGTGGTGCCCAGCGCCGCGAGCGCGTCGTCGACGATCCGCCAGGCCATCGACAAGCGTCCCTCCGGCGTAGCGCCGAGCAGCTGTCTGGTTCGATCCACCACGGCGTCGAAGTGTGCCGCTTGGGTGAGCACCAGCAGCGCCGCCTCGGTCAAGGCCGCTCGATCGAGTGCGCTGTCGGGCGCTCCCGCAGCAGACGAGTCGACAGCGAGAACGTAAGCGAGGCAGCGCTCGGCGGCGATCTGCGCCGGCCCGTGCGACGAGGCGGGCAGGCCATGGCACGCGCGCGCCGCGATCAGGTCTACCGCGCGGTCCGCGGCCTCTTCTCGCCGCGCGACGGCGGCCGGACCGTCAGCCCCGGCGGACCCGCCGGCTTCAGCGGCCTTCGCGGTGACACGCCTTTCGAGGTCGGCGATCGGGTCAGTAACAGTCGGCTGTCGTGCCGCGACGTGCTGCAGCCAATGTCGGTAAACCGAATTGCGGCCGCGGACAACGTCGTTGAAAGCATCACGGAGCCGGGCGGTGACGGGCCCGCAGCCGGCCGCGCCGGTCGGACGATCATCGACGGAGGCGACGGGAACGATCTCCGCCGCGGTCCCGGTGAGGAACGCTTCGTCGGCGACGTAGAGCTCGCTGCGGGTGATGCTCTGCTCACGCACGGTGAGGCCCATGTCGCGGGCGAGCGTGATGATCGTGTCCCTGGTCACGCCGGCCAAGATGTTGTCGCTGACCGGCGGAGTGACCAACTCGCCGTCGCGCACTGCGAAGATGTTCGCAGCGGACGCCTCGGAGACGTGACCGGTCGGGGTGAGCATGAGGGCGTCGTCGTAGCCCGCGCGAATCGCAGCGACCTTGGCCAACGCCGAGTTCACGTATGCGCCAGTCGCTTTGGCGAGCGGCGGGACCGAGTGAATCCCGTTACGCTGCCAGCTGCTGACCATCAGCCGGCAGCCGTCTTGCTCGGCCTTCTCGCCGAGGTATGAACCCCACGGCCATGCCGCGATGGCCACCTTGGCGGTCTCCAGGGCCGGTGCGACACCCATCGCGCCGTAGCCCAGGTAGACGATCGGGCGCAGATAACCCGACTCCAGACCGGTGCGGTGCAGCAACTCCAGGGACGCCTCGGCCAGTTCGTCTACGGTGAAGCCGGGGTCCATGAGGTAGACCTTCGCCGAGTCATGAAGTCGCTTCAGGTGGTCTTGCAACCGGAACACGGCAGGGCCCTCCGGTGTGGGGTACGCCCGGATGCCTTCGTAGACCCCCCATCCGTAATGCAGGGTGGGTGTCAGCACATGAACGTGCGCCTCGTCCCATGGGACAAATTCGCCGTCCATCCAGATGGTGCTCGTCGGGGTGAGTTTCATCGTCAGGCCTTCGAATCAGTCGCGAGTGCGAATTGGGAGGGGAGGGATACCGCGGGATAACCCACGTCGTCGAGCTGGCGCTCCATGCTCTTCGACTGCAGGGCAAGCACTTCGCGGAACATGTCGGTCTGTCCGCCGCCGAACGAGAACCACCCCCACCGGGGCCGCAGTTCGCAGCCGCGGGTGATCTTGGCCTCGTAGGCCGCCATGCCGTAGTGGATCCGCCGGATCCCGTTCTGAAGCGCCCATCGCACCGTCTCGTGGTAGTCGACCGCGAAGTAGCAGCCCCGGGCGTCCGGGAGGGTGCCGCCCGTACGTGCGAACAGCGCGTCGCGGGTCCGCAGGTACACAGTGAAGCTGGCGACCTCGTCACCGCGCTCAGCGGTGAGAACGACACAACTGTCGCCCAGGTCGTCGCGGAGGGCATCGAGGTCCCGCCGGACTCGGTCCGCACCGCCGGGCAACCCGTACTTCGCCCGGTGGGCGACCTGCAGTCCGACCAGGTGCTCGGTGAATGCCTCCCGGCCGACGCGAACGACGGTGCGATAGCCGCCAGACTCATAGGCACGCAGCTCTTTTCGTGCCTGATACCGGCGCCGCTTGGACAGGCCGGCCAAATAGCCGTCCCAGTCGGTGGCCGGAAGATCGTGCACCGCTTCGGCGCCCAGCAGCGTCCTCTGATAGCCGATGCGGGTTGCGGCGTCGTCGACATCGTGCGCCTCCGGCTCACCCACGTACAGCATCGCGACGCTGCGGCAGCCCAAGTCCTCCGCTGCCTGCAGCAGCAGTTCGGGGAGTGCGGCCATGACCGCGCTGCGGGCCTCGTGGCTGCGCCCGGGTGCGTGCACGACGCCGTGGTGGTTGCCGAAGGTGCCCAACGTCAACGAGGGATATTGGTCCGAACGGGCAAGGCCCGCCGTCAGTTCGGTCCAGCGGAGCTGATCGCAGGGATCGAGCAGATCGGGCTCGGCCATCGCTCCGGCGGTGCCGGCGAGTCTCGGTGGATCGTAGAAGAGCAGGCCGCCGGGGGCGGTGGTGATCAGCAACGGTGCAAGGGCGACGGCGTGATCGTGGTGGCGCACCTCCAGATAGCGGACCTGATGCAGGTCTGTGCGTTCGGTGTACCGCCACCAGCGGGCGTCTTCCCAGATGGTCTCCGAAGTCGCCAGTCCTGCGAAGTCCTGCGCTGTGGGACGGGTGCCCGGCGACAGCAGGCGGGCGGAGTAGGTCATCGCAGTTCCTCCGAAGATTCGTTGTCCCAACTGAACCCGGCGATCACAGCCGCGGCGGTCGTATTGAGCTTCCGGGTGAGCGATACGCCGTCGGTGGCGGTGACCACCCAGCTGGCGAGGAAGTCGGCGGACTTCCGCCGCTGGTACCGTTCGGTATTCCATTCATCGCCGACGAAGCTGCTGATCACGAAGTCCGTTGCCTCCGCCGGCTTTTCGGGAAGGTCCGATACCCGTCCCCGGCGCGGGGGCACGCCGTAGAAGGCGGCAAGGGGCGCCGTCTGCGCATGCGCGGCAACCGCGTGGAGATCGGTGGGCAACCCACACTCCACGCGTGCCCACATCTCGCGCGGGTCGATTCCGAGAACTTGGTGGAGCATGCGAGGAATCGGTCCGCCGCCGATACGGGCGGCGACCTCGCACAACACGATCTCGCCGTGCGCGGTGACGAAGAACTCGGCGTGCACGCTGATGGTCGGCGGTGAGGGCAAAGCATCGACCAGCCGCCATGTTTCGGCGATCAATCGCTTGCTCACCGGGTCGTCGGCGGCCAGCGTACGGGAGCCGAACGGTGCGTCCGTCCAGTGCTCGAGGCAGCCTTGCCCGGTGTAGTGGGAGGCGACGGCAGCAACGGGCACCCCGAGCACGCGGAACGCGTCGACGTGGTGGAGAACGCCGTCGACGAACTCCTCCACCTGATAGGGCTCGCTCGCCACGACCTCGCCGAGATCAGCGGCCTGCTGCGGGGTTTCGAGCACGTGGACGCCGGTGGAGCCCGATCCGCCCCGCGGTTTGACGACAACACGCCCCAGATGGCGGGCCATGAACTCGGCGATCTCACCGGTCGTCGTCACTGCCGCGAAATCCGGGACGCGGATTCCGGCCGCTTGGGCGTACTTCTTCATCAGGATCTTGTCGCGGTAGGCGACCCCGGCGATGCTGTCGAGGCCGGGCAGCTCGAACTCGCTGCGGAGCGCGGCTGCGCGTTCGACGTCGACTTCGGCCAACGCCAAGATGGCCTGGGGGCGGTGAAGCTCGGCGGCCGAACGTGCGGCGGCCAGTACCGCGTCATCGTCGTGGTAGTCGGCGACACGGATGACGTCGGCGAACCCCTCGCCGACTGCGACGCCCGCGGCAGTGATCGCTATCAGGCGCCCGGTGAGTTCCGGAAGCCAATTCGCAAGCGGCAAACTGGCATTGCGCGGGCTGATCAACACGATGATCACGACGCCGCCCCCGTGGTGGCCGAGGTGATCACTGGACCGGGCAGGCCGTGGCGGGTAGCCACATCGGCGAGAATCTGCGCCGTCCGCGCGTCGAGCGCGAGGCCGTCGCGTCGGCGGTCACGGTCGTGGTCGCGTTGCGGGTCGCCCGGGCACAACACCGGCTCATCGGGGTCGGCGGGCGTGGCCCCCCGCACCGTGCTCAGCATGTCGGCCAGACCGGTGTCGAAGTCGGAGCGGCCGGCGAATGCACTTGGATCGAGCGCCAACACCAGGTGGCCGACACCTCGGCTCTGCCCAGGGGTGCCCTCGCCCACCTGTGCGAGCTGCCAGTCCGGCGGTGTTCCGGTCAGCACACTGCCGAGCAGGGTGACCGCCATCGCCAGGCCCTGGCCTTTGTAGCCGCCGATCGGGGACAGCGCGTAGGCTTCGACGGGGTCGGTGGTGACGTGCCCGGCGTCGTCGGTCACCCACCCGGTTTCCAGTGGAATCCCCTGCGCCCGATGGTGTTTCACCTGCCCGAAGCACACCTGGCTGGTCGCCATGTCGAGGGCGAATTCGTCGTCGAGGGTGGCCGCGGCGACGCTGATGGGGTTGGTGCCGAACAGGGGCTCCACACCGGAGAAGGGCGCCACCCGTGATGCCGCCGACGTGACGGCGATGCCGACCAGCCCGTGACGGGCGAGCCTGCGGGTGTAGACCGAAGCCGCACCGAAGTGGTTTGAATTGCGTACGCCGACTGCCGCGACTCCGTACAGCCGGGCGCGCGATTCGGCATGCCGCGCGGCGGTCAGCCCGGCGAGCACTCCAAGCGCGCCGTCGGCGTCGAGCATGATTCCTGCCCCGTGGTCGCGAACCACTTGAATGTCGGGCTCGGCGTTGGCAACCCCGGTCGAAAGCTCATCGAGGTACTGCGGAAGCAGTCGCAGGCCGTGAGTGTCGATGCCGCGCAGCGAGGTGTCGACCAAAGCGTCGGCGATCTCAGCGGCCTGGCCCGACGGCACTCCGGCCTCGGTGAGCGCGAGGCGTGTGAGCGAGCGTGCCTCCTGGTCGGAAATCACCGGACCTTGCTGGATGAGGGAGGAAGTCATGGTTCAAATCGTCGCGGGTGCGGGCCGGTTGCGTAATCAGCGCGAAGCCAGATTCGCCTACCGAAGGGACAGGGTTTGGTATCCGCCAGGTAAGGTCGCGCGGCTCCAGTACATGAACACGTGCGGTCCGATGCCGGGCATATCGAATTCCTCACCGAGAGTGTGGAATCCGTGCTTGCGATAGAAGCCTGCGGCCGAGCTTCGGGCGTTGCACCAGACGACATCGGCGCCCGAGAGCGCGGCATGAGTGACGGCCGTCCGCAGCAGGGCGCTCCCGGCACCGGTGCCGCGGATCTCGTCGAGGGTCGCCATGCCGCGCAGCCGCCAGCCGCGGCCTTGGGACAGCCCCGGCACCGCGAACCCGGCGGGCGGATCCTCGTGGTACGCCGACGCCGCGCCTGCCGTGCGTCCCCGGTGAAACGCGGCGAAATGCCGCGCACCGGGCAGCGCATCCTCGGGGTAGGAGCAGAGCTCCGCGGGCTGGCCGGGGCGTAGGACTCGTTGGCGTATCGGCAGCAGCTGGGCGGCGGGCACAGGTCGGACGCGCCAGCCCAGGGCAGCCGGGTCAGGGAGGTAACCCGATCCAGGACGGTCGGGCACCGTGATGGCGCCGCGGTCGTCGAGCACCAGACCGTCGCCGGTGTTCACCGCGAGCAGGTCGACGACGTCGACGTCGAGATAGTCCGCCAGGGCGCCTAGGTGAGCGGTGGCCGATACACCCGCCGCGGACTCGGGCATGCAGCCGAGCATCGTGACCAGCCCTCGGTTACGCGCGGCGCGCAGCAGCGTGAGCGACGGTGTGATGCCACCGGCCTTCATCGGTTTGACGTTGATGCCGTGGAATGCTTCGGCGCAGGCGTCGAAATCCGCCGGCGAGGTGACGCTCTCGTCCGCGATCACCGGAATCGGGCTCAGATCCTTGAGGATTCGCGCGTCGTGCCATGCCGCGCGGGGAAAAGGCTGCTCGATCAGAGACACGCCGAGCGCCTGGAGCGCGGGCAGCGCCGGAATCACCCGCGACAGCTTCCACCCGCAATTGCCGTCGATATAGAACGGTGCGTCGGCGTGGGCACGGAGTTGGCGCAGCACGGTGAGATCCCCCGGATCGGCGAGCTTCACCTTGTACGCCGACCAGCCCAGTCGTTCCCGCAGCTTGCCGACCATCACATCCGGTTCGGCGAGACCGATGCTGAAGCTCGACCGCAGCCCCTGCGGCCGGTCCAAGCCCAGCGCCTTCCACATCGGCACACCCAGCAGCCGCGCGCGCAGGTCGTGCACCGCCGTGTCGATCGCCGCCAGTGCGAACGGAGAGCGCGGAAGTTCGGCCGCCAGCGCTTCCCATACCACGAATGGGTCATCCGCGCTCAGTTCAGCGAGCAGCGGCGCAATACGCCGAAAGTCGTTGTGCAGCTGTGGTAGAGCTGAGTTGTAGTGGTCGGTCATGAACGCGGATGCCTCGCCGAAACCACTGACTCCGTCTTGGCTCACCTCGACGACCACCGCGTGTTGAACGGGGATCGCCTCCCTGGTCGAGCGCCAGAGGTGACGTTGGGTCAAGCTGATCTCATGTGTGGTGACCTTCACGACGCAGCCACTTCGACGGGTGTGCCGAACTGGAAGAACTCGCGATCACGCGCGCTGTAGGGGCGGAGGTCGTCCCACCACTCGGCGTGCGGATCGTAGACGGCAAAAAACGGTCTGCCGACCAGTTCCGGCCGGCGCGCCTGCAGCATGCGCAGCGCGAAGGCGGGCCCGCCCTCGAGGTCTACCACGCCGTCGACGACCACCTTGCCGGGCGTCGCGGACATCACCGGTCCACGCGCCGTTCGTCCGAGGCCCGAAACCCGTTGCAGGGCTTCGCGATAGATGTCCACCGCCCTGGCGATAGGCAGGCCGTAGTAGCGGCGGGCGCCGGTGTCCCGTTCGACAAACATGTAGTACGGCACAATCCGGTTGCGTACCTCGGCCTGCCACAGCTCGGTCCAGGTGTGCGGGTCATCGTTCACATGCCGCACCACAGGGGCCTGGGCCCGCAACACGGCGCCGGTCGACGACAGGCGCGACAACGCGGCGCGGACCGCATCGGTCTCCAACTCCGCCGCATGCGACAAGTGCAGCATCATCGCGACGTTTTTCCCTGCGGCAGTGAGCCGTTCGAGCAACCGGAGCAGGTCGTCCGCCTCCGAGCCGGACAGCAGTCGGTACGGCCAGAACGACAGCGCCTTGGTGCCGATCCGGATCGTGTCGACGTGGTCACGTTCGGGTTCCAGCAGCGGCTCGAGGTAACTGGCGAGCAGGTCGGTGCGCATCACCAACGGGTCACCGCCGGTGAGCAGAACATCGGTGACCTCGGGGTGCGCGTTCAGGTACCGCGTCATCGTCTCGGGACCCGGCACGGCTTGCTTGAGCTCCGGACGGTCGACGAACTGCGCCCAGCGAAAGCAGTACCCGCAATAGCTGTGACACGTCTGTCCCTGCCGCGGGAACACCAGAAGCGTTTCCGGGTACTTGTGCTGCAGACCCCAGGCGTCGAGATCGTCGTCCTGCGGCACATTCATGCTCAGCTGATTGCTGGGATGCGGGTTCAGCGCGTACTGCACCTTGGTCACGGCCTGGCGAATCGCTTCCTTGTCGCCGGTCAGCACGGCTTCCTCGACCAACTCGAAGTGCTCACTGTCCAGCATGTCGCGGTGTGGAAACGTCAGCCGGTAGATCGGGTCATCAGGCGCCTTGGTCCAGTCGATCAGCTCGTCGATGACGTAGCTGCTGACCTTGAAGGGCAGGACCGCCGAGACCACCTGCGCCTCATGCGCGAGCTGGGGATCACCGGTGCGCTCGCCGACGAGGCGGCAGAGCCGATCACCGCTGCGCGACCTCGGTGCAAGTGCGGCACGGCCATTCGGCGGCTTCATCACTTCTTCACCTCGGCAAGTCCCCAGTCGAAATCGATTTCGGGTAACACGTTCAGCTCCGACATCAGCGAGTACAAGCCGCTGTAGTCGCGGACGAGCCGCGAGCTCGACTTGTCCGCCTGCACATCGGTGATCATGCGCTGCCAGCCGGGCACATTCTCGAAATTCAGGATGGCGGCCCAGGTCGTGTAGTCGGTTGCGACGAAAGCGTCGAGACCCGCAACGAGCATGTCGAGGAAGAAGCGCTGCTTCTCGGCATCGAGCACGTCGTAGACGAGCTTGGCCATCTCGTCGCTGATCGACGCGTGGCAGTACTCGTCCCGGTTGTGCAGCCGCGCCGTGGTGGAGTTCACCACCTGGATATCCGGATCGTCGGCGAGTAGATCCAGGTACGCGTTGATCGAGATCTCGGAGACCGTCGCAAACGCCAACGTGGTCAGGCTGCGCTGCCACCGCTGCGTCCACTGTGCGCGAAGCCGCTGATGTGCACGCGCCGTGTGTGATTCGGGCAGCATCGCGTCGGCGAAGGCATAGCCCCGCTTGCGACGGGTCAGCGCACTGGCAGTGATGTGCATCAGGCTGTGGTACTGCTCGTCGACCATCGCCTGGGCGAGTGCGATCTCCATCTCCTGGCCGCCGAGGCCGGGAAACTCACCCTCCATCACCAGCGCGAAGGCCGGATTGGCGACCCGCTGCTCGGCGAGCACCGTGTGGCGGTTGTAGGCGATCCATGCCCAGCTCAACAGCCGCGAGCGCAGATCGTCGGGCAGGTTCTGCCACGACGGGTGACCGCGGAACGGGATGATGCGTTCTGGGTAGTCGGGCCGCGCGGCGTCGAACAGGTCGTCGATGTCTGGTTCGGCGCGTTTTACGGTCGCGCGTCGGTGCCAGTTGCCCGCGAGCCGGCGGATGACGGCGCTCTCGGTGACGTCCTGCGGATCGAACGACGGGAGTCCCGGCAGATTCACGAAACCGCCTTCGGCCGTGTGCAATTCGTGCATGGTCATGCCCGCCTCCAGTCGCCGAACCAGAACCGGGTCAGATGACGGTTGCGGTCGGCGTACTCCGACCTCGCGTGCAGCATGCGCTGGTTGTCCCAGATCAGCAGGGCCCCATCAGGGATCAGCACGCTGGTGCGCAGCTGGCGGAAAAGGTCGCTGACTCGGTGGGCCAGGTGGTGGCCGGCCGTGCCGAGCGGCAGCCGGGACTCGTCGACGTCGGTTCCGAGCGCCGGGTCGTAGTCGCCCGTTGTCAGCAGGTTGTAGCTGAAGCGGGCAACGGTGTTTCCGGCGTCGTCGGAGCTCAGCATCGTCGTGTGGATGCCGCCCTCGGGCCCCGGAAAATGCAGTCCTTGCCCGGTCATCAGCGCCAGCTCGTCCGCGTCGAGAGCGGAGACCAGCCTGCGCACGTCCAGCAGGTCAGTGTGGCCACCGCCGCACCGCGCCTGGCGGTGGCAGAACAGCCCGAGGTAGGCGGGGCTGGGATGCCACCCGGGAGCCTCGGTGTGCGCGAGGATGGTGTTCGCGCTCTGCGAGTACGACCGGTGGTCGTTCCCGGGGCGATAGGTCACCTCATGAGTCAGCCCGCCGTGGTACTGCGGGATCAGGTCGCCCACGGACCGCACGATGCCTTCCGCCTCCTGCAGGGTGCCAACATCCGGTACGACGACGTAGCCCCACTGGTCGAGGCGGCGCTGGTTCGCATGGCTCAGCGCGATCGGTGCGGTGTGTCCAGCGTTGAGTGCGGTGCCGGCGGAAACCGGGATCGGTAACGGATCTTGCCAACTCGTAGTCATGACGACGATCGTCACGGATCGGCGATTGGCCGGTAATCGCCGCGGAGACACATTCCGCGGCCGGCGGGTAAGGATTCTCTACCCGCTCGGCTAGGAGAGCGTTGACGTCAGGTCAATTCGGCGAGGGCGGCCTTGATCTTGGCCTGGGCCTCGTCGAGCGACTCCTTCGACGGATTCTGATCGGCGTTGGCGAACCCGAAGTCGGCCAGGTCGCTGGTGGGGAAGACGTGCACGTGCAGGTGCGGCACCTCGAGCCCGGCGATGATCACCCCGGCCCGTTCGGCGGGGAACGCTTTGACCACGGCCTTGCCGATCAGCTGCGCCACCTCCATCACGCGGCCGAAGACCGCGGGGTCGACGCCCTGCCACTGGTCGATCTCCGCGCGCGGCACCACCAGCGTGTGACCCTGGGTGATCGGCGCGATAGTCAGGAACGCCACGATGTCGTCGTCTTCGTAGACGAAACGGCCCGGCAGCTCGCGGTTGATGATCTTGGTGAAGACGGTCGCCATGGCCACGAGCATTCCAGACAACTCACGAGTTTCGCGAGTGGCGGGGGTATCGCTAGCGGGCGATCATCTCGTGCAGTTCGTCAACCGACCACGGCGGTGAGTCCGCGTGGTCGCGATAACCGACGAGCGCCGGCGTCTGCCGCTTGAACTCGCCGACGAAACCGCCCGCTGCGATGAAGATCCTGCCCGTGATGTCCTTGGCGCGGTCGCTGGCGAGGTAGGCATAGATCGGCGCCGCATATTCCGGCGGCGGCGCGTCGAGTGCGGCGTGTGTGCTCACGTCGTCGAGCAGGCCCCTGCGGTTCAAAGCCGCGATGTGCTCTTCGTAATCCGACCCGGTTGACAGCCGCGTCTTCGCGCCCGGACAGACCACGTTCGCCCGCACGCCGTGTTCCTTCAGCTCGGCGGCCAGCGCGAGGGTCAATCCGTTCACGCCGCCCTTGCCCGCCGGATATCCCGTTCCGCCATAGTCGCCGAGGAATGCGAACGAGCTGGTGTTGACGATCGCGCCGCCCCCCTGCGCGACCATTCTCGGCGCCGCCGCCCGGCAGGTCTCGAACGTCGTGACCAGATGGGCGGTGAGCAGTTCACCGAACAGCTCGCTGGTGACGCGCAGGATCGACTCAGCGGCAAGGCCCGGCGTCCCCGCGCAATTCACCAGGATGTCGATTCGGCCGAATTCACTGATGCACCTGTCGATTACCGCGTCGGCCGTCGCCGGATCGGCCGGCGAGCCCGGGTGAGCGATCGCACCGTCGATACGGCTCGCCGCTTCGGCCGCGGCGTCGGCGTCCCGCCCGTTCACCACGACCCCTGCGCCCTGTTCGGCGAGAAGTGTGGCGACCGCCAACCCGATGCCGCGTGTTCCGCCGACGACGACGGCGCCCCGTCCGGACTGGGACGCGCTAATCGCCCTCGCCATCCCTGACGGGCTTCATCATGTCCATGTTCCAGTAGCCGCGCAGGTTGGTCAGCAGACCGGCCTCGTTGACCTTGTAGGTGAAGATCCCACGGACGGCGCTCGAGGCGCCGTTGTCGAACGTGAAGCGCAGGTTCAGGATGTGGGCGATTTCGTCTGGACTGCTCGACGGGAAGGTCTCTTCACAGGTGATCGTGATGGTGGCCAGCCCAATGCTGTTGTCCCAGAACGACGAGACGCCGTCCTTGCCGCGGACTCCGGTGCCGTCGGGGTTCGTGTAGGCAGGACCGATCGGGTCTTCGATGACGACGTCGTCGGCCATCAAAGCCAGCCAGCCCTGCTTGTCCTTGGCGTGCACGCAGCGCCACGACGCCTGTGAGGCAGCCAGCGCCGGGGTCTGCTCGACCGTCTCCTGTGACATCGGGCCGGTTACCGGCGGTCGTCGTCGGTGTAGCGGATCACACCGCGAATATTCTTGCCCTCCAGCATGTCCCGGTAGCCCTCGTTGATCTGTTCCAGCTTGTACTGGCGGGTGACCATGTCGTCGAGGTTGAGCTTGCCCGCCTTGTACATCGACAGCAGCTGCGGGATGTCGTAGTGCGGGTTGCCGCCCCCGAAGATGGTGCCCTGCAGGTTCTTCTGCATCAGCGTGAGCAGCGAAAGGTTCAATGTCACCTCGGAGCTGGCCATGTTGGCGACCGCGGTAACCACGCACGTACCGCCCTTGGAGGTGCAGTTGAGATAGTTGTCGATGTCCTCGCCCTTGAGCTCACCGACGGTGATGATGGTCTTGCGTGCCATCCCGCCTGCGGTGACTTCGGCGATACCGGCCATCGCGCTGAAGATGTCCGGATACACGTGCGTAGCACCGAACTTCAGCGCCTGGTCGCGCTTCCACTCGACCGGGTCGACAGCAAAAATGTGGCGCGCGCCGGCGTTCACCGCGCCCTGCAATGCGCCCATGCCGACACCGCCGATACCGAAGATCGCGACGTCCTCCCCTGGCCGGATGTCCGCACTCCGCACCGCCGAGCCGTAGCCGGTGGTGACACCGCACCCGACCAGGCAGGCCACCTCGAATGGGATCGAAGGATCGATTTTCACCACCGAGCTCTTGTGCACCACCATGTAGGGGCTGAACGTGCCCAGCAACGTCATCGGGATGACGGGCTTGCCGTCGGCGGTGTGGACGCGGTTGGTGCCGTCCGACACGGCGGTACCCGTGAGCAGGAGAGCGCCGAGGTCGCAAAGGTTGCGCTGCCCGCTCTGACAGGTGGGACATTCACCGCAGGACGGGATGAAGGAGAGCACCACGTGGTCACCCGGTGCGACGTTCTCCACGCCAGGGCCGACCTCGGTGACGATGCCGGCGCCCTCGTGTCCGCCGAGCACGGGGAAACCGGCCATCGGGATGTCGCCGGTGACCAGGTGGTGGTCGGAGTGGCACATCCCCGAGGCTTCCATCTGGATCTTCACCTCGTCCTTGACGGGGTCGCCGATCTCGATCTCCTCGATCTGCCACGGCTGATTGAACTCATAGATGAGAGCGCCTTTTGTCTTCATCCAGATGTGCCTTCCGCTAGAGCCAGTGACGTCAGACTAGAACCAGTAGTTAAGTGGGTCACACCCGCCCCCAAGCAACCGCTTGGCCGGGAACTCACCAGATCGGTACCGGCGCCTCGCCCAGCGGGTAGTAGCCGGGCAGCTTCTCGCCCGCCATCGAGCGCTCGATGCGCTTCTGCATGCCTTCGCTGAGGTCCCCCGAGCCGATGAGCTTGCCGAACATGTGGGCCACGTGGCCGAAGTCGAAGAAGTCGCGCTGCCACTCGATCTTCAGGCTGTCGTTCAATCGGAACCAGCTTCCGCCGATCCCGTAGATCTCGTCGCGGGTGCCGTCGGACTTGTTGACGATCTGCTTCCAGAAGCCGACGACCTCGCCGAGTTTGTCGTCGACGAGCACCTTCTGGTACTCGTAGTTCCAGTTCTCCAGGCCTTCCATCTCCAGGCCCAGTGCGACGTCCCGGATTTCGTCTTTCCCGACGCACATCACGTCTTCCTTCGGCCCGATGTTCCAGCCGTAGGTCGCGTCGTCGGTGTAGAAGTCGGCCAGCGGCTTCCAGTCGCCGTTCTTTTCGCAGACGCGGTTGGCTTCCAGCCATTCCTCGACCCATTTGTCGAGATCCTCGCGGGGCAGTGACGGCATTGGCGTGACCCTTTCTAGTCCTCTTCTTTGATGGACAGTGCTTGTGTGGGACAGGCCCACACGGCTTGTTCGACTTCGGCCCGGTCTTCTTCCGGCGCAGTGCCTTTGCGGATCTCGACCTTGCCGCGCTTGGGCACGTGGAAGTAGTCCGGGGACTCGAGCTCACACATGGCGTGGCCCTGACACAGGTCCAGATCGACCTCGATCTTGATGCCCACGGTCGTTTCTCCTATGACGTGCGCTTGCGGTAGCGGGCCTTCGCCGGGCGGGCCAGTTGGACCACCATCTTCGAGTGGTCGTTGCGATAGCTGTCGGCCGGCTGCGCCATCTCGAACTCGTACTCACGCAGCAGAACCGAGAAGATCGCCTTGATCTGCATCTGGGCGAACGCCGCACCCACGCACCGATGCCGGCCCGCCCCGAACGGAATCCAGGTCCAGCGGTTGACGATGTCGGCCTGTTCCGGCTTGTTGTACCGGTCCGGATTGAAGGCGTCGGGGTCGGGGAAGTCCTCGGGGATCCGGTTGCTGATCGCGGGCGAGGCCGCCACGAAATCGCCTTCGTGGATCGGGAACCCCTGCACCTCGAACTCGCCCTGAGCCACCCGCATCAGGATTATCAGCGGCGGGTGTAGGCGCAGGGTTTCCTTGACGACGTTGTCCAGCTTCGGAATCTGGCGCAGCGCATGGAAACTGACCTCTTGACCGTCGGCGTAGAGCTCGTCGAGTTCGGCCTGCACCTCGGCATAGACGTCGGAATGACGGATCAGTTCGATCAGCGTCCACGCCGATGTCCCCGAGCTGGTGTGGTGCCCGGCGAACATCAGCGAGATGAACATCCCGGTGACCTCGTCGGCGGAGAATCGCGGGTTGCCGTCGTCGTCCTTGATCGACACCAGCACGTCGAGCATGTCGCGGTCGGCCTTCTCCTTGGGTGGATTGGCCAACCGCTGGTTCATGATCTCCTGAACCAGCGCAACGAGTTTCACCCGCGCCTCGTCGCGGCGCTTGAAACTTTCGATGGGCAGGTACGGGTCGACGTAGCACAGCGGATCGGTGCCGCGCTCGAGCTCGTGGTAGTACTCGGCGAACCGGTGGTCGAGCTGTTCGCGGAACTTCAACCCGATCAGGCACGCCGTCGAGGTGTAGATGGTCAGCTCGGCGAAGAAGTCGAGCAGCTCGATCTCCCCTTCGTCGCCCCAGTCGGCGATCATCTTCTTGACTTCGCCCTCGATGGTGGCTGCATGGCCCTTCATCTGCTCGCCGCGCAGCGCCGAGTTGTGCAGCATCTCTTTGCGGCGCTCCGGGCTGGCGTCGAACACCACGCCCTTGCCGAAGATCGGCGTCATGAACGGGTAGGCCTCGGCCTGGTCGAGATCCTCGTCGGCCGAACGGAAGAAGAACTCGTTGGCTTCGGCGCCGGACAGCAAGATGACATGTTTGTCGACGAGCTGGAACCAGCCGACGTCGCCGCATTCGTCGCGGACGCGCTTCATCAACCCGATCGGGTCGGTCCGGAACTCCTCGAGGTGGCCGTGTTCTTCTTCGCCACCCGAAACGCGGGGAACGATCGCGCTGGTCATATTGCTCCTCACGTGCGCGGTGGTCATAGGTTCAGGTTCTCCTCGTTCAGCTTCAACTGTTGCCGATCCTTGGGAGCTGACGCCAACGGAGCTTCGGGCTGCAGTTCCATGTTGGCGATGTAGCCGCCCCTCGGCGTCTCTGCGACGAACACGATGGCGCGCGCGAGGTCTGATGCGCGCAGGAAGTAATCGTGGCGAGCCTGCCCCCACTTGGCCCAGTCCTCAAGGGCCGGGCCGATTTTCTCGGCGGGCAGGCTCCAACCCATAGAGGTCTTTGTCGGGCCGGGATGCACGATGGACGCCCGTACACCCGTGCCCTCGAGCTCCATCTGGTAGTTCGTCACCATGGCGATGAGGCCGGCCTTGGCGGCGCCGTAGGCGCCCATGTGCGGACGCTGGCGCAACGACACGTCGGAGCCGACGAAGATCAGGTCGCCGCGCTGCCGCTTGATCATGCCGGGCAGTACCGCCGACGCGAGCCTGTTGGCGCCCACCAGATGGATCTGCAGTTGCGAGTTGAACTCGTCGGGCGTGATCTCGTCCAGCTTGCCGAAGAAGGTGTCACCGGCTCCGGCCACCAGCACCTCGATGTCGCCGAGCGCCTCGACCGACTGCGACACAAAGGATTTCACCGAGTTCGGGTCGGTGACATCGAGGTGGAAACCGACGGCCTCACCACCGTCGGCCTGGATCTTGCCGACGAGTTCGGTGAGCTTCTCGACGCGACGCGCACCGAGCGCGACGGGGAACCCGCGGGCGGCGAGTTCGATGGCTGTGGCTTCGCCGATGCCCGACGACGCACCCGCAACAATCACGGGTCTGCGGTCGGGAAGGGGTTCGAAGCGCGGCATTTACGCGACCTCCACGCTCATGGGTAGGTGAGCGAATCCGCGGACACTGCTGGAGTGGACGCGGACGGCGTTGGCCTCGTCGACCTCGTATCCGCGGATTCGGGAGAACAATTCGGCGAGAGCAACCCGGGCTTCCATCCGGGCCAGGTGCGCGCCGAGGCAGAAGTGTGCACCGCTGCCGAAACTCAGGAGATTGGACCCGATCTCGCGACCGATGACGTAGTCGTCGGGGTTGTCGAAAACCCGCTCGTCGCGGTGCGCCGAACCGGGCAGCAACAACAGGATGTCGCCGTCGGGGATGGTGGTGTCATAAAGGGTCAACCCCCCGGCGACGACCCGCGCGAGCAGCTGACTGGATGTGTCGTAGCGCAGCGTCTCCTCGACCCACAGCGGGATCTTGTCGAGGTCGTGGTACAGCGGAGCCAGCTGATCGGGGTTGCGGTGGCCCCAAAACGCAGCGTTGGCAAGCAATTTGGTGGTCGTCTCATTGCCCGCGATGACCATCAGGAACAAAAACCCGAGCACTTCGTCGTCGGTCAGCCGGTCGCCGTCAATCTCAGCCTCGAGCAGCGCGGTGGTGAGGTCGTCGGCCGCCTTCTTCCGGCGATCGGCGATCATCTGCTGGTAGTACACCATCAGGTTGATCGAGGCTTCGATCGCGGACTGGGGGACGTCGTTGACGCCGTCGTCGCGGTGCATGACGCCGTCGGCCATCGCCCGGATACGGTCGCGGTCCTCCAACGGCACGCCCATCAGCTCCGAGATGACGTCCATCGGCAGCTTGCCCGCGAATTCGGCGACGTAGTCGACTGTTTCACCGGAAGAGGCGCGCTCCAGCATCGTGTCGAGATGCTGGACGGCGAGTTCGGTGACGCGCGGCTCGAGCTCGCGGATGCGCCGCGGCGTGAAGCCCTTGGACACCAGTGTGCGCAGCCGAAGGTGTGCGGGATCGTCCATGGCCAGAAACGACATGGTCTTGCTGGCGTGCGGCCCACGGGAGATCGGGTCGAGCGAGACACCGTCGCGGTTGGACAGCGTGGTGCTGTTGCGGAAACCGTCGCGCACATCCTGATGACGCGAGAGCGCCCAGAAGCCCAGCTCCTCGTTGTGATAGAGCGGGGCCTCGTCGCGCAGCCGCTTGTAGTACGGGTACGGATCCTCGTGGAAGTCGTAGTCGTACGGGTCGAGGATCACGTCGCTGGTCGGGACTGTCACAGGTGGTCTCCCAAAATGAGACTCACTACGTAGGTGAGTCGGTCGGCGATCTCGCGGTAGCTGACATAGCCGCTGCCTGCGTGCACCAGCGCGCCGAAGTAAGTCATCTCGAGCGCTGAGACCGTGCGGGGGTCGGCCTCGGGGCCCATCGCTGAGCGGATGCGGCGGTGGATCTCGGCGCCGATGCGGTCGCGCACGGTGGTGACGGCCGAGTCGTTGCTGCTGAGCAAGGCGGTGGTGCACGCCGCGGCCACCTCCGGCTCGTCGGCGATCATCAAAGTCATTGCGCGCAACGCCTTCTCGACCCGTGTCGGCATGCTGTCGTTGACATCGGTGAAATAGGGCACCTGCCGCATCAGGTCCAGGTAGACCTCGGCGATCAGATGGTTCTTCGACGAGAAATAGGTGTAGGCCGTTGCGGGCGCGACCTTGGCCCGAGCAGCGACGGCGCGCACGGTCAGGTCGGCGTAGGAGGACTCCCGCAGCATCTCCACACCCGCGGTGAGGACCTTGCGAAACGTCTCTTCCTGCCGCCGGTTGCGCGGGGATTCCCCGCTCGGGTCACTGACGGTGACCACGGCATCGCTGGACACATGTCCAAGTTATCGGACGGGTGCGGCGGCAAGCAAGTGCAGGGCGTGAAAGCGCTGGATATCGCATACTTCAGCGCCGAAGGCCCGAGACTTCGTCGGGACAACCTTGCTTCTCACGCCCAGGTGCGGCTATCGTTCGAATGAAGTTAGTCGGACAGTTGTCCAGCAATAAAACGGGAGTCGGAATGGGGATGCTGGCCGATCGCCAGAGTCAATTGCTCATCGACGGGAAGCTCGAGGCGGGCAGCGCAGGCACGTTCCCGACGGTCAACCCCGCCACCGAAGAGGTGCTGGGTGTGGCCGCCGACGCGAGCGCCGAGGACATGGAGCGCGCCATCGAGGCCGCGCGGCGCGCATTCGACGAAGCCGACTGGTCCACCAACACCGAGTTGCGGGTGCGCTGCATTCGGCAGCTGCAGCAGGCCATGCGTGACAACATCGAGGAGCTGCGCGAGCTGACCATCTCAGAGGTGGGCGCACCGCGGATGCTGACGTCGGCCGCTCAGCTCGAAGGGCCCGTCGAAGATCTGAGCTTCGGTGCCGACACCGCGGAATCCTACGAGTGGTCGACGGATCTCGGCATCGCGTCGCCCATGGGCATCAAGACGCACCGGACGATCACCCGCGAAGCGGTGGGCGTCGTCGGCGCCATCACGCCGTGGAACTTCCCCCATCAGATCAACCTCGCCAAAATCGGACCCGCACTGGCGGCGGGCAACACCGTCATCCTCAAACCCGCACCCGACACACCATGGTGCGCAGCGATTCTCGGCGAGCTGATCACCGAGCACACCGATATCCCGCCCGGTGTCGTCAACATTGTCACGGCCAGCGACCACGGCGTCGGCGCGCTGCTGTCGAAGGACCCGCGAGTCGACATGGTGTCGTTCACCGGATCGACGAACACAGGCCGCGCCGTGATGTCCGACGGGTCGGCCACGCTGAAGAAGGTGTTCCTCGAACTCGGCGGCAAATCGGCATTCCTGGTGCTCGACGACGCCGATCTCGCCGGCGCATGCTCGATGTCGGCGTTCACCGCCGCGATGCACGCTGGGCAGGGCTGTGCGATCACCACCCGGCTGGTGGTGCCGCGAGCCCGCTATGACGAGGCCGTCGAGGCCGCGGCGGGCACCATGGGCGGCCTGAAGCCGGGCGACCCGAGGGATGCGGGAACCATTTGCGGACCGGTGATTTCGGCTCGACAGCGCGATCGGGTCCAGAGTTATCTGGACTCGGCCATCGAGGAGGGCGGCACGTTCGCGTGCGGCGGCGGGCGACCCGCTGATCGCGATGCCGGGTTCTTCATCGAGCCCACCGTAATCACCGGCCTCGACAACAATGCCAAGGTCGCGCGCGAGGAGATCTTCGGTCCGGTGTTGACGGTCATTGCCCATGACGGCGACGACGATGCCGTCCGCATCGCCAACGACTCGCCCTACGGGTTGTCAGGCACGGTCTTCAGCTCCGATCCCGAGCGCGCTTCCGCGGTGGCCGCGCGACTGCGCGTCGGCACGGTCAACATCAATGGCGGTGTCTGGTATTCCGCTGATATGCCGTTCGGCGGCTACAAGCAGTCCGGCATCGGGCGGGAGATGGGGCTTGCCGGCTTCGAGGAATACCTCGAAATCAAAGCCATAGCGACAGGGGTGTAACGCCGAGTGGCCAGTTATTACACGGCATTTCGCTGAAAAAGCGCATTAACTGGCCACTCGCGAGAAAGGAATATATGAGTTTCCACGAGAAGGTGGCGATCGTCACCGGCGCCGGCGGTGGTATCGGTCAGGCGTACGCCGAGGCGCTCGCACGTGAGGGCGCCGCCGTCGTCGTCGCCGACATCAACACCGACGGCGCACAGAAGGTCGCTGACGCCATCTTGGGTGAGGGCGGAAATGCGCTCGCTGTTCATGTCGACGTCTCCGATCCCGACTTTGGCCAGGCCGTAATAATTCGAGTACAACCATGCCGCGGTGGACGATTGGTTGACGATCGCACCGCCGCCACGCTTGGCCATCTTGCGGTAGACCGCCCTGGTGCACACCAGCGCGCCGTCGAGGTTCACGCTCATGAACTTCTTGTAATAGTCCCAGTCGACAGTGATGAGGAAGTCGAGCTTCATCCCGCCGAAGATCGCTGCGTTGTTGACCAGGTAGTCGATCCCGCCGAACTCGGCAAGCGTCCGGGCGGCCATCTCTTTGGCCGAGTCGGGATCGGAGACGTCGACATGAACAGCGAGCGCATTTCCGCCCTCACCCAAGATGGCGTCAGCGACCTTCTGG
>LZSH01000479.1 GCA_001665255.1 Mycobacteriaceae bacterium 1482268.1
CGTCGCGCGCCTCCAGCGGTCCGAACTGCTGCTCGCCGGGCGAGCCCTTGTCACGCAGCTGGATGATGTCGACCCCGCCGGTGAGCGCGGCGTCGGCAAAGGCGGCGAGATCGCCGCGCTCGCGACGCGCGTCGGTGCACAAATACAAGGACGCCGAGGCCAGCCGAGCGGCCAGAGCCATCATTTCTCCGGGGTGCGCCACATCCGCGAGAGTAGTGTGGGACGTCGACACGGGAGCCCGGAGAGCGGGCTGAGAGTGGGCACTGCGGCCTTTAGAAGGATTTTCCGCACCTGCCCTTACCGTCGCACCTGATCCGGGTCATGCCGGCGAAGGGAGGGAGCTCATGGGATCGCGGGGAACACTATCCGTCGTCGGTGGCGGCGTCATCGGCCTGTCGGTCGCGCGGCGCGCGGCGCTCGATGGCTGGTCCGTGCGTGTGCACCGGGCCAACGACCCCGGCGCGTCCTGGGTGGCCGGCGGCATGCTGGCACCGCACAGCGAGGGCTGGCCGCGCGAGGAGCGGCTGCTGCGCCTCGGCCTCGCGTCGCTGGCTATGTGGCATCGGCGGGAACGCGGCGATTTCATGGCTGGGCTCCCGGACAGTGTGATCACCGCGCACGAATCGCTGGTGGTGGCCGTCGACCGCGCCGACATCGCCGATCTCAAGACGGTCGGCGACTGGCTTGCGGCGCAGGGGCATCCGGTGAAAGCGACCACTACCGCACGCGACATCGAGCCGCTTCTCGCGCAAGGGATCCGGCACGGCTTCCTGGCCGAGACGGAACTCGCCGTGGACAACCGCGCGGTGGTCGAGGCGCTGGCCGCACACTGCGAACGGCTCGGCGTGGGTTGGGCGCCGCCGGTGGACGACCTGGCCGCGGTGGACGCCGACGTGCGGGTTATCGCCAACGGCATCGATGCGCCGACGCTGTGGCCGGGCCTGCCGATTCGCCCCGTCAAGGGCGAGGTGTTGCGGCTGCGGTGGCGCAGAGGCTGTATGCCGGTGCCGCAGAGGGTGGTTCGTGCTCGTGTGCACCGCCGCCAGGTTTATCTGGTGCCGCGACCGGACGGCGTCGTCGTCGGTGCCACCCAGTACGAGCACGGCCGCGACACCGCACCCGTGGTGACCGGCGTGCGGGAACTGCTCGACGATGCGTGCGCGGTCATGCCCGCACTCGGTGAATACGAACTGGCCGAATGTGCGGCCGGCCTGCGGCCGGTGACTCCCGACAATCTGCCCATCGTCGGCCGCCTCGACGACCACACCCTGGTGGCGGCGGGCCACGGCCGGTCCGGCTTCCTGCTGGCGCCATGGACCGCCGAGGCGATCGCGGGTGAACTCAACGGCGCTCCGCTGCCGGACGCCGACCTGTTGGAGGTTCGATGAAAGTCAACGTCAACGACGAGGACGTGGAAGTGGACGAGGCGACCACCGTCGCGGGACTGCTTGCCCACCTTGGGTTTCCGGAAAAGGGCATCGCGGTCGCGATGGACTTCGCCGTGTTGCCGCGGTCGCAGTGGCAGACCACGTTGACCGACGGTGCGAAGCTGGAAGTGGTGACGGCGGTGCAGGGTGGCTGAGAAACTGACGATCGCCGGCCGCGAGTTCGGGTCGCGGCTGATCCTCGGCACCGGCGGCGCCGCGAACCTCGCGGTGCTCGAGGAGGCGCTCGTCGCCTCCGGCACCGAGTTGACGACGGTCGCGATGCGCCGGGTGGACGCCGACGGCGGCACCGGGGTTCTCGGCCTGCTGAACCGGCTGAACATCACGCCGCTGCCGAACACCGCGGGATGTCGCGGAGCGGCAGAAGCTGTGCTGACGGCACAGCTGGCGCGTGAGGCGCTGCAGACCGACTGGGTCAAGCTCGAGGTGATCGCCGACGAGCGCACCCTGCTGCCCGACGCCGTCGAGTTGGTCCGCGCCGCAGAGCAATTGGTTGACGACGGGTTCGTCGTCCTGCCCTACACCAATGACGACCCGGTGCTGGCGCGGCGGCTGGAGGACACCGGCTGCGCGGCGGTGATGCCGCTCGGGTCGCCGATCGGCACCGGTCTCGGCATCGCCAACCCACACAACATCGAGATGATCGTCGAGCACGCCGGTGTGCCGGTAATCCTCGATGCGGGCATCGGCACCGCGAGCGATGCCGCGCAGGCGATGGAGTTGGGTTGCGACGCAGTGCTTCTGGCGTCTGCGGTGACCAGGGCGGCCGACCCGCCGGTGATGGCCGCCGCGATGGCAGCTGCCGTCACTGCGGGTCGTCTCGCCCGTGAGGCCGGCCGTATCCCGAAACGGTTCTGGGCTCAGCCATCCAGCCCTGCGCTATGACGGACCGGCTTACGGCCAAAAGATATGTCGCGCTGGGAAGTTCGATGGCCGCGGGGCCGGGCATCCGGCCGCGTGACCGACACGCACCACTGCTGGCCGGACGGTCTGCGGTCAACTATCCGCATCTGGTGGCGCAGCGGCTCGGGCTCGACCTCGTCGATGTGACCTACTCAAGTGCCACCACCGCACACGTGCTGACCGACCGGCAGAACGGGGAGCCGCCGCAGGTCGACGCCCTCGACGGCACCGAGGCGCTGGTCACCGTCACGATCGGCGGCAACGACGTCGGCTATGTGCCGCTGCTGACGGCGGCGGGTCTGCCCGCTGCCGCGCGCAGGCTGCCGGTGGTCGGCGGTGCGCTGCGCGACCTGCTCGATCCGACCGCCCGCGACCGGGCACTCGTGCAGGTGGGTGAGTCGCTGAAGGCCGTCGGGCGGACGGTTCGGCAGCGGGCACCACATGCGCGGGTGCTGTTCGTCGACTACCTCACGCTGTTGCCGCCCGCCGGGCAGGACGCGTCACCGGTGTCCGGTGTCGACGCGGCCCTCGGCCGGCGCGTCGCTGCGACGCTCGAGCGCCTGACGGCCGAGGCCGCCGCGGAGACGGGCTGCGAGCTGGTGCGCGCCGCCGATGCCAGCCGCGATCACCACGCGTGGTCGCCACACCCGTGGACGACCAAGCCGACGAGGTTCGGGCTGCCGCTGCTACCAGGGCGCCCCGCTCCGGTTCACCCCAACGCGGCGGGCATGCGTGCGGTTGCCGACCTCGTCGTCGATCTGGTCGCCGAATCCGCGTGACAGTATGGGTTCGATGATCGAATTGGTCGGGCTCACCAAAGTATTTGGCCGAACCCGCGCAGTCGACGATCTGACCTGCACCATCGAGCCGGGGATGGTCACCGGGTTCCTCGGCCCGAACGGAGCGGGCAAGACCACGACGATGCGGCTGATCCTCGGCCTGGACCGGCCGACGTCGGGCGTCGCGACCATCGACGGCAAGCAATACCGTGAGCTCGCCAACCCGCTGCAACACGTCGGGGCGCTGCTGGAGGCCGGGCAGACCCATCCCAACCGATCTGTGCGTGCGCATC
>LZSH01000480.1 GCA_001665255.1 Mycobacteriaceae bacterium 1482268.1
GCCGGCATCTACGCCCAAGTCCTGGGCCTCGACCGCGTCGGAACCCACGACTCCTTCTTCGAACTCGGCGGCGACTCACTGTCGGTGATGCGTCTGGTCGCTGCGGTCAACAAAGCGATGGATGCCCACCTGTCGGTACGCACGGTGTTTGAGGCGCCGTCGGTGGCTGCGCTCGCCCCGCGTATCGGCACTGACAGCGGTGGACTGGAACCGTTGGTGGCCGTCGAGCGTCCCGCGGTGGTGCCGTTGTCATTTGCACAGAACCGGTTGTGGGTCATCGACCAGTTGGAGGGACCGTCCCCGGTCTACAACATTTCGACGGCGTTGCGACTGAGCGGGCGCCTGGATGTCGAGGCGTTGAGTGCGGCCCTAACTGACGTGCTGGCCCGCCATGAGGTCCTGCGCACGCTGATCGAAGCGGCGGAGGGGATGCCCCGGCAGATCGTGGTCCCGGTCGAGCAGGCCGACTTCGGCTGGCAGATCATTGACGCGGCCGGCTGGTCGGATAGTCGACTTTCGGAGGCCATCGACGCCGCGGTGCGTGAGCCGTTCCAGTTGGCCAGCCAGATTCCGTTGCGGGCGCGGCTTTTCCGCGTCGCCGACGACGAGCACGTGCTGGTGGCAGTGGTGCACCACATCGCCGCCGACGGTTGGTCGATCACCCCGCTCGTGCGTGATATGGCAGTGGCGTACGCCGGCCGTCATGCGGGGCGGGACCCGCAGTGGGCGCCGTTGCCGGTGCAGTATGTCGATTACTCGTTGTGGCAGCGCACGCAGCTGGGTGAGTTGTCCGATCCCGACAGTCGCATCGCTGCGCAGCTGACTTACTGGGAGCAGGCGCTGGCCGGAATGCCCGACCGGCTGGTGTTGCCCACTGATCGGCCGTATCCGCCGGTGGCCGACTACCGCGGCGCCCGGGTGACAGTGGACTGGCCGGCCGAGTTGCAGCAGCGCGTCGCGCGGATGGCTCGCGAGGGCAATGCGACCAGCTTCATGGTGATGCAGACCGCTTTGGCTGTGCTGTTGTCCAAGCTCAGCGCCAGTGATGATGTGGCAGTGGCGTTTCCGATCGCCGGACGTCGCGACCCCGCGCTCGACGAGCTGGTGGGATTCTTCGTCAACGCCTTGGTGCTGCGGGTCGACCTGACCGGTGATCCCAGTGTCGGCGAACTGTTGGCTCAGGTGCGCGGTCGCAGCCTGGCCGCCTACGAACACCAGGACATGCCGTTTGAGGTGCTGGTGGAGCGGCTCAACCCCGCTCGAAGCTTGACCCACCATCCCTTGGTTCAAGTGACGTTGGCCTGGCAGAACTGGCAGAACGGCGAGCCCTCCGAGATGAGTTTGGGTGACGTGCAGGTCACCCCGATGCCGGTCGACACCCGCACCGCCCGAATGGATTTGACGTTCTTCCTGGCCGAACGCTGGACTGAGGATGGGGAGTTCGCCGGGATCTCCGGCGCGGTGGAGTATCGCACCGACGTGTTCGATGCGGCCAGCATCGAGACTCTGATCGAGCGGTTCGAGCGGGTGCTGCTGGCCATGACCGACGACCCCGCGCGCCTGGTGTCGTCGGTGGATCTGGTCGATGAGGTTGAGCACGTCGCCCTGACGGAGTGGGGTAACCGGGCGGCGTTGGAGCAGCCGGTGACCGGAGTGTCGATTCCCGCGGTGTTCGCCACGCACGTGTCGCGCACGCCGCAGGCGCCGGCACTGACGTTCGCCGGCCGCTCGATGACCTATCAGGAACTGGACGAGGCCTCAAACCGGTTGGCCCACCGGCTCATGGCCGACGGGGTGGGCGCAGGCCAGCAGGTTGCGCTGCTGCTGCCGCGTTCGGCTGCAGCGGTCTTGGCGATGCTCGCGGTGCTCAAATCCGGTGCCGCCTACCTGCCGATCGACCCGGCGCTGCCGGTGGCTCGGGCCGAGTTCATGATCGGCGATGCCGCGCCGATGGCCGCAATCACCACCGCAGAGCTGTCCGAGCGGCTGCATGACCGCGATCTGCTGGTCATCGACGTCGAGGACCCCCGCATTCGGGACTATCCCGCCACGGCGCTGCCGACCCCGGCGCCCGATGACATTGCGTATCTGATTTACACCTCGGGCACCACCGGTGTCCCCAAGGGAGTGGCCGTCACCCACCGCAATGTGACCCAACTTTTCAACGCACTGCATGCCCAACTGCCGCCGGCCGGCGTGTGGTCGCAGTGGCACTCCCTGGCCTTCGACGCCTCGGTCCAGGAGACCTTCGGCGCACTCCTCGGTGGTGGACGCCTGGTGGTGGTGCCCGAAGACGTCGCTCGCTCGCCGGAAGACTTGCACGCTCTGCTGGTGGCCGAAGAAGTCACCGTGTTGAGCCAGACCGCTTCTGCCGCTGGGACATTGTCGGCTGACGGGTTGGACTCGGTGGCCCTGCTGGTGGGCGCCGAGCCTTGTCCTCCCGAGGTGGTGGATCGGTGGGCGCCCGGGCGAGTGATGATCAACGTCTACGGCCCGACCGAGACGACGGTTGATGTGGCGATCAGTGCGCCGCTGATCCCAGGCTCCGGTGTGGTCCCCATCGGCTCGCCGGTGTCGGGAGCAGCCTTCTTCGTCTTGGACCGGCATCTGCGGCCGGTACCGGCCGGGGTCGCTGGGGAGCTGTATGTCGCCGGTCGCGGTGTGAGCGTTGGTTATTGGCGCCGTTCGGGTTTGACGTCATCGCGGTTTGTGGCGTGTCCGTTCGCCGGCGCCGGGGCGCGGATGTATCGCACCGGGGATCTGGTGCGGTGGGGCACTGACGGGCAGCTGCGGTATGTCGGCCGCGCCGACGAGCAGGTCAAGATCCGTGGCTATCGCATCGAACTCGGAGAGGTGCAGGCGGCGCTCGCCGGTTGCGCTGGAGTCGAGCAGGCGGCGGTGATCGCGCGTGAGGACCGTCCTGGCGATAGGCGCCTGGTGGGTTACGTGACTGGGAGCGCGGACCCGACCGCGGCGCGCGAGTCGCTGGCCGAGCGGCTCCCGGCCTACATGGTGCCGGCGGCGGTGGTTGTGTTGGAGACATTGCCGTTGACGGTCAACGGCAAGCTCGACAAGCGAGCCCTACCGGCACCGGAGTATCAGGATGTCGACCGGTATCGCGCGCCGGAAAGTGCGATCGAGGAAATCCTGGCGGGGATCTACGCCCAGGTGCTGGGGCTCGAGCGCGTCGGTGTTGATGAATCGTTCTTCGAATTGGGCGGGGACAGCATCTTGTCCCTGCAGGTTGCGTCGCGGGCGCGAGCGGCCGGCCTGACCTGCCGACCACCCGACATTTTCGTGGAGCAGACGGTGGCTCGGCTGGCCCGCGTGGTACAGGTGGCCGACAGTGCCGAGCAGCAAGTCGACGAGGGCGTCGGGGTAGCGCCGGCGATCCCAATCATGCGACGGCTGAGCGGTGTGGACGGCCCGGTTGAGCAGTACAACCAGACCGTCGTGTTGCAAGCCCCGGCAGGGGTGAGCCAGGCCGACGTGGTGGTGGTGTTGCAGGCATTGCTGGATCGCCATTCGATGTTGCGCTGCCGCGTCGAAGACGACGGCGCGGGCGGATGGTCGCTGCAGATCCCCAAAGTCGGGACGGTGGACGCGAACGATTGCCTGCACTCGGTGACGGCCTTCTCCGACGAGGCAGTTTTAGAGGCGCGGTCGCGGTTGAACCCGGCCGCTGGGGCCATGCTCAGTGCGCTCTGGGCGACCGACACCGGCCAGCTGGCATTGATCGTTCACCATCTGGCCGTCGACGGGGTGTCGTGGCGAATCCTGTTGGAGGACTTGAACATTGCGTGGGCGCAGCATCACAGCGGGCAGCCGATAGCCCTGGCGGCGGGTGGCACGTCGTTCACCCGGTGGGCCTCGCTGCTGGCCGAGCACGCCCACGACCCGCAGGTCGTGGCCCAAGCCGAGATGTGGCAGCAGGTGGCGTCGGCGCCGGCGGTGTTGCCCGCGGTGCAACCCGCCGTGGACACGTTCGTCACGGCCGGGCAGTTGGCCGTGCGGCTCGATGTCGAGACCACCCGGATGTTGTTGGGCGAGGTGCCCGCAGCGTTCCACGCCGGGGTGCAAGACATCTTGTTGATCGCCTTCGGACTGGCGTGGTCGCACTTCCTGGGTACGGGTGGCGCGCCGATCGGCATCGACGTAGAAGGCCACGGACGCCATGACGAGGTGGCCGGCGATGTTGATCTGACCCGCACGGTGGGCTGGTTCACGACGTTGTATCCGGTGGCGGTACGCGTGGCGGAGTTGGACTGGAATCAGGTGACCGCCGGTGAGGCAGGGGTTGGGGAGCTGGTCAAGGACGTCAAAGAGCAACTTCGCGCGCTGCCGAATCCGTTGACCTACGGGCTGTTGCGGTATCTGAACCCTGACGTGGACCTGGCCGGCTCGGACCCGCAGATCGGGTTCAACTACTTGGGCCGGCTGGGTGCGGGCGCCAATGACCTCTCCGATGCCGTGTGGCGGATAAGCCCCGAGGGCATGGCGGCCACCGCCATCAGCGCCGCGATGGCGATCCCGTTGGCGCACACGGTAGAACTCAATGCCGGCACCGCCGACACCGACACCGGTCCCCAGCTGCAGGCGCATTGGAGATGGGCGACGTCTGCAATGGATCAGGCGCAGGTGGACCGCTTGAGCCGGTTGTGGTTTGAGGCCTTGACCGGTATCTGCGCTCATGTGCGCGCCGGTGGCGGCGGGCTGACCCCGTCGGACATCAGCCTCGCCCGGCTGAGCCAGCAGCAGCTCGATGAGCTGTGCGCACGATACGAGATCGCCGACGTATTGCCGCTGACTCCGCTGCAGCAAGGTCTGCTCTTTCACGCCAGCACCGCCCAGGGCAGCGACGATGTATATGCAGTGCAGCTGGATGTTGCCATCACCGGTGCTCTGGATCAGCAGCGGTTGCGCGACGCGGTGCACACCGTCATCGGTCGGCATCCGAATCTGGCGGCCCGATTCTGGGCCCACTTCGATGAGCCGGTGCAGGTCATCCTGGCCGATCCGGTGGTGCCTTGGCGGTACATCGAGTTGGACGTCGACTATGCCGACGCCGAGGAGCAGGTCCAGGGCTTGTGCGCCGAGGAACGCGCGGCCGTGTGTGATCTGGCTGACCAGCCCGCCTTCCGGGTGGCGTTGATCCGCACCACAGCCGATCGCTACCGGTTCGTGCTCACCAACCACCACATCGTGATGGATGGTTGGTCGCTACCCATCCTGCTGCAAGAAATAATTGCCGGCTACTACGGTCAGCGGCTACCCGCAGCCGCGCCGTACCGCAGCTTTGTCAGCTGGCTAGCCGCTCAGGATCACACTGCGGCCCAACTGGTTTGGAGCGAGGTGTTGGCCGGCTTCGACACGCCGACCCTGGTAGCCCTGCCGGGGCGGGCGGGGCCGGGGCGGCGAGCAGTGGCATCGCATCGGGTGTCCGAGCAGACGACCCGCGCTCTGACCGAGCTGGCCCGCACGCATCACACCACGGTCAACACCGTATTGCAGGGCGCCTTCGCACAGCTGTTGTGTGGGCTGACCGGCCAGCAGGATGTGGTCTTCGGAACCGCGGTCTCAGGGCGCCCCGCCGACCTCGCCGGGGCGGAGTCGATGGTGGGGCTGATGATCAACACGGTGCCGGTGCGCGCGACGCTCACCGCGGCGACCACCACCACCGATCTGCTCGAGCAACTGCAGAGCGCCCACAACCGCACCCACGATCACCAGCACCTGGCGCTTTCCGAAATCCATCGAAACACCGGCCACGACCAGCTGTTCGACACCCTGTTCGTTTACGAGAACTACCCGGTCGACACCGCGGCCTTGTCCGGCGACCATGACGTGACCATCACCGATATCACCGCCCGCGAATACAACCACTACCCGCTGACGGTGGCGGCCGCACCCGGCACCGAACTGGGCCTGCGGTTGGAATACGACACCGATGTGTTTGATGCGGTGGGTGTTGGGGTGTTGGTGGAGCGGTTGGGTCGGGTGTTGGTGGCGATGACCGCTGATCCGGGTCGGTTGGTGTCGTCGATTGATGTGCTCGATGAGGGTGAGCATGCCCGGTTGGATGAGGTGGGTAATCGGGCGGCGTTGACCGCTGCGGCTGCTGATGTGGTTGGCGCGGTGTCGATTCCGGTGTTGTTCGGTGCGCAGGTGGCTCGGGCGCCCGAGGCGGTGGCCATCAGTGATGGGCAGCGGTCGTGGACCTATCGCGAGTTGGATGTGGCGTCCAATCGGGTGGCGCAGCTGTTGGTCGGCCATGGGGTGGGTGCCGGGCAGCGGGTGGGGGTGGTGGTGCCGCGCTCGGGTGCGGCGGTCATCGCGGTGTTGGGGGTGCTCAAGACCGGGGCGGCCTATGTGCCGATCGATCCGGCTCATCCCGACGCGCGGATCGGGTTCGTGCTCGCCGATGCCGCTCCGCAGGTGGTGCTGACCACCGAGGCGTTGCGGTCGCGGCTGGCCGGCCATGACGTGGTGGTCGTCGATATCGACGATCCCCAGATTGCGACCTATCCCGGAACCGCGCTGCCGCCACCGGCGCCGGAGGACATCGCGTATCTGATCTACACCTCGGGCACCACCGGCACGCCCAAGGGGGTGGCGGTGGCCCACCGCAATGTGGTGCGGCTGTTGGAGGTGTTGGAGGCCGAGGTGCCTGCGGCAGGAGTGTGGTCGCAGTGTCATTCGTTGGCGTTCGATTTCTCGGTGTGGGAGATCTTTGGGGCGCTGCTCAGCGGGGGCCGGCTGGTGGTGGTGCCCGATGTGGTGGTGCGCTCGCCCGAAGAGCTGCACGCGGTGTTGGTCGGCGAGCAGGTCAGTGTGCTCA
>LZSH01000481.1 GCA_001665255.1 Mycobacteriaceae bacterium 1482268.1
TTGGCGTGCAGCGCCGGGTCGGTCGCCATCTCCGCCAGCGGTCCCGAGCGCCGCGCCGGCGCGGCCGGGGTCGTCAGCACGCTCGCCGTGCGTCGCACCATCTCGCGGACGTCGCCGTTCAGCGATCTGGTCGCGACCAGCTCCGTCGTCTCGGAGATCGGAAACACCGCCTCGTGCACGAGATGCGCCTTGCTCGCCCAGCGCCGATAGATCGCCGGCTTGCTGGTGCCCGCCTTTTTCGCGATGGCGTCGACCGAGAGGTCGGCGTAGCCAGACGTGCCCAACAACTCGACGGTCGCGCGCAGCACCGAATCGTCGATACGCGGATCGCGAGGGCGGCCGAGGTCTGTTGTCATTACGAAACTCAGAGTAACATAAGTCCCGTGACGCATGGTGCCGTCGTCCACCTGGACGACCTCGTTGAGCCGCGCTTCAGTTCCGAGGCGCAACAGATCCGCGACATGATGGCGATGATGGCGCCCGAATGCCCTCTCGACGCCGATGTGCTGCACGCCAA
>LZSH01000482.1 GCA_001665255.1 Mycobacteriaceae bacterium 1482268.1
TCGAGCGCAGCGGGCTCGACATCCTCGCCAAATACGCGCTGTGGAGCGCCGGCTCCGGCAAGCCGGAAGCTCTCGTCGACGCGCTGGCGCTGCGCCAGTCGGCCATCGAAGCCGCCGAAGTGGTCTTCCGGGTGTGTCATCAACTCCACGGCGCGGTCGGCTTCTGCGACGAGACCACCCTGTCGTGGCTGTCGCGCTACAGCCAGCCGTTGCGCCGGCTACCGCTCGGGTTGTCGGCGACCCGCGACGAATTGACCCGCCGCGCGGGCAGGGCCGGTCTGACGGGGTTGTACGCGTGACCGCCGACCTCGACGACTTCCGCGCCACGGTACGGGCCTGGTGTGACGAGAACATCCCGCCGGACTGGCGGGCGGCCCAAACCGGCGCCGGCGACGAAGAATTCGCGCGTTTCCAGAAGGAGTGGTTCGCCCGGTTGCATGCCGCCGGCTACGCCGTTCCGCACTGGCCGCGCGAGTGGGGCGGTGGCCTCTCGGTCGCTGAGCAGATCGTGTTGTATCAGGAGCTTGCCGCGCATGACGCTCCCCGGCTGGTGCTTGCATTCGTGGGTATCCACCACGCGGCGTCGACTCTTCTGGCAGCCGGCACCGACGAGCAGCGCCGCAGGCACCTGCCCGCGATCCTGGATGGCGAGATCTGGGTGCAGGGGTTCTCCGAACCCGAGGCGGGCTCGGATCTCGCCAGCCTGAGAACCACGGCACGCAAGCGCGGGGACGGCTATGTCGTCAACGGCCAGAAGCTGTGGGCCAGTGGCGGAATGCATGCCGACTGGTGCCTGCTGCTGGCGCGCACGGACCCGGAAGCTCCCAAGCGCAAAGGCATCTCGTACTTCCTGCTCGACATGACCACCCCCGGCGTCGAGGTGCGACCGATCCGCAACGCGATCGGCGACTCGCACTTCTGCGAGATCTTCCTCAACGACGTCGAGATTCCCGCCGCGAACCTGGTGGGCGAGGAGAATGCCGGATGGCAGGTCGCTCAGGCGACACTGGGTGCCGAGCGCGGCATGACAATGCTGGAATTGGCGGAACGCCTCGGCAATGCGGGCTTTCGCTGGCTGGTGCAGTCGTGCCCCACTGACGATCCCGTTGTCACCGACCGGCTCGCGCGGTTCGAAACCGAGATCACCGGCTTGCGCGGGCTCTGCCGCCAGCTGGTCGAGAGCACCGAGGCCGGCACCGCGGGCCCGGCCGATGCGTCCATTGTCAAGCTCTACTACAGCGAACTGTTGCAGCGCATGACGGACTTCGGCGCCGAGGTCGGCGGCTTGCCTGTGCACACCGAACTTGTGAAGTCGGCATCCAGCGGCTGGGAATCCGGTTCGTGGATGCTGGATTTCATCGGCTCGTGGGAGTGGACGATTCCCGGTGGGTCCAGCGAGATCCAACGCACGATCATCGCCGAACGCGGGCTCGGGCTGCCGCGAGAACCGAGTGCGGTGTGATGCCACACGAATTCGCGCAGTTCCACGCCGAGCTCAGATCGGTCACCGGCGACCTGCTTGCCAAGGACCGCGTCGTCGACTGGGCGGTGCTGGTGGATGCGGGCTGGGTCGGGCTGGAAGTGCCCGAACAGTTCGGGGGAGCTGGGGCCACCTTCTCCGAGACAGCGGTCGTCTGCGAAGAGATGGGTCGCGCGGCGAGCGCCAACAGCTACCTCGGCAGCGCCGTGCTGAGCGTGGGCACCTTGATTGCCCTGCAGCCCAGCGATACCCGCGATCGGTTGCTGACCGAGATCGCCTCTGGTGCCGTCCGAATCGCTGTCGCCCTCGACTCGCCGGAGTTCGTTCCCGACGCCGAAGGAGCGGACGCGGTATTGATGATTACCGAAGGCCGTGCCGTGCTGGCCACGCCGAACGTGACACCGCAACCGGTGCTCGACGAAACCCGCAGCCTTGCAACGGTGTCCGCGGATGCCGTCGAGGCGACCGAGGTTCTGCGGTTCGAAGGTGACGCAGATGTCGCCGTGCGCCGAATCCGCAATCGTGCCGCGGTTGCGGTCGCCTGCGACAGCATCGGGTTGTCGGAGGCGATGCTGTCCGCGACGGTCGCCTATGCGAAGGTGCGCCACCAGTTCGGCCGTCCCATCGGCTCGTTCCAGGCCGTCAAACACGCGTGTGCAGACATGCTCACGACGATTTCGGTGTCCCGCCAACTCATTACGGCCGCGGTCGATGCGGTCGCGGAGGATCGACCGGATGCCGGTGTCGCCGTAGCGATGGCCAAATCACACGCCTGCGGTGCCGCCGTCGACATCGCCGGCAAGGCCATGCAGTTGCACGGCGGCATCGGCTACACGTGGGAGAGCGGTATCCATGTCTACCTCAAACGCGCCGCGCTCAACCGGTCGTTGTTCGGTTCTCCCGCAGCTCACCGTCTTCAGCTCGCAAAACGCTACGTCTAAAGGAGTTTCGCCATGGGTGTGCCCGTCTACAAACGTATTCTCGACCTCTTCGAGGCCGAGGGCGTCAACACGCTGTTCGGTATCCCTGATCCCAACTTCGTGCACATGTTCGCCGAGGCGGAGGCCCGCGGCTGGTCGGTGGTCGCGCCGCATCACGAGCTGAGCGCCGGATTCATGGCGGAGGCCGCGTCCCGGATGACCGGCAAGCCGGGGCTGTGCATCGGGACGCTCGGCCCCGGGGTCGCCAACATCGCCGGCGCGATGATGTGCGCACTCGTGGAGAACTCGCCGGTCATCTTCCTCGGCGGCCAGCGTGCCCGCATCACCGAGCGTCGTGTCCGGCGCGGCCGCATCCAATTCGTCCAGCAGGAAAGCCTTTTCACACCGGCGGTCAAATTCAGCAGCTCGATCGAGTACGCCGACCAGACCGACGAGATCATCCATGAGGCGATCCGCAAGGCGATGTCGGGTACGCCTGGCCCGGCCTATATCGAATATCCGTCGCACGTCATTCTCGAAGAGCTCGACGTGCCCGAACCGCTGCCCCCGCACCGCTATCGGCTCGTCAACCAGGGCGCGGGCGCACGCGAGGTCGCCGAGGCGGCGAAGCTGATCCGCGAGGCGAAGAGCCCGATCCTGCTTGTCGGCCATGGCGTGCACACGTCCCGCACCCAGCAGGAGGTCAGGGAGCTCGCCGAGCTGATGAACTGCCCCGTCATCCAGACCTCCGGCGGTACCTCGTTCATCCCCGGTCTGGAGGATCGCACCTTTCCTTACCTGTTCTCCCCGGCCGCCAACGAGGCCGTCGAGGAATCCGACCTGTGCGTGGCGCTGGGTACCGAACTCGGTGAGCCGATGCACTACGGCCGCACCCAGCACTGGGCCGGCAACGACGCCGACCGCAAATGGGTGATGGTGGAACAGGATCCGACCGCCATCGGCGTCAACCGCCCGGTCGATGTGCCGCTGGTCGGCGATCTGCGCGGCGTGGTGCCGCAGTTGGTCGAGGCTTTGAAGGACACTCCGCGCGCGCCGTCGCCGAATCTCGAGAGGCTGGTCGAGGCCGACGCCGCCGAGATCGCCAGGGTGGCGGAGGAGGCCCCGACCGGTCGCACCCCCGTGCACCCGGCCCGCTATGTCGTCGAAGCCACGAAGGCCTTCGACCAGTTCACCGAGGACGGCATCCTGGTCCGCGACGGTGGCGCGACGGTCATCTTCCAATGGACCTACTCGCAGGTGAAGCCACGCGACGTCATCTGGAACCAGAACTTCGGGCATCTCGGCACGGGCCTGCCGTACGCCGTCGGTGCCTCGGTCGCCGAGGGTCGTCAGCGTCCGGTGATGCTGCTGACGAGCGACTCGGCGTTCCTGTTCCACATCGCCGAGCTGGAGACCGCGGTCCGAGAGAATTTGCCGCTGGTGTGCGTGGTCGGCGTCGACCACCAGTGGGGTCTCGAGGTGGGTGTCTACAAGCGGACGTTCGAGCAGCCGTCGCCGCAGCCCGGGGTGCATTGGAGCAAGGACGTCCGAATGGACAAGATCGGCGAGGGATTCGGCTGCCACGGGGAGTACGTGGAGAAGGAGGACGACATCGGCCCGGCCATCGAACGGTCGTTCGCCAGCGGCAAGCCCGCCGTCGTGCACGTGTGCATCGACCCGAAGGCCAACTCGGAGGAGATGCCGAAATACGACCGATTCCGGACCTGGTATGCAGAAGGCACCCAGTAGTGTTCCCGCTCGCGAAGATTTGAGAGAGAGTAGAGCCATGCGTGAATATCTGAAGTTCTACATCGACGGCCAGTGGGTCGACCCCATCGAGCCGAAGACTCTCGACGTCGACAATCCCACCACCGAACGGGTTTCGGGAAAGATCGCGATCGGGTCGGCAGCCGACGTCGACAAGGCCGTCAAGGCGGCCCGTAAAGCGTTCGGTACGTGGTCGGTCAGCACGCGCGAGGAGCGGCTGGACCTGCTGGGCGCGATCGCATCGGAGTACCAGAAGCGTTCCGGCGATTTCGCCGATGCCGTGCACGAGGAGATGGGCGCGCCGCCGTCGTTGGCCTCCGGCCCGCAGGTGATGATGGGCATGGGCCACTTGATGGGCGCGATCGACGCGCTGAAGAACTTCGCATTCGAGGAGCAGCGCGGGGCGGCGCTCATCGCCAAGGAGCCCATCGGGGTCTGCGGCTTGATCACGCCGTGGAACTGGCCCATCAACCAGATCGCCTGCAAGGTGTTTCCGGCGCTGGCCACCGGCTGCACGATGGTGCTGAAGCCGTCGGAGGTCGCACCGTATTCGGGTCAGATCTTCACCGAGGTGCTGGATGCGGCAGGCGTGCCCGCCGGTGTCTACAACATGGTCTTCGGCGACGGTCCCGGTGTGGGCGCGGCGATCTCGAGCCATCCCGACATCGATCTGGTGTCGTTCACGGGATCGACTCGCGCCGGCATCGACGTCGCGAGGAACGCCGCCGCCACGGTCAAGCGGGTGACCCAGGAGCTCGGCGGCAAGAGCCCGAACATCGTGCTCGACGACGAGAAGTTCGCCGACAGTGTCGCAGCGGGCGTGAGCGCCATGATGCTCAACACGGGCCAGAGCTGTAATGCGCCGTCGCGCATGCTCGTTCCGCGCAGCCGCATCGCCGAGGCTGCCGAGATAGCGCGTGGCGTTGCCGAATCGGTGGCGGTGGGCGACGCCGAGAACAAGCGGGCGATCGGCCCCGTGGCGTCCAAGGCACAGTTCGACAAGGTGCAGGGGCTGATCCAGAAGGGAATCGAAGAGGGCGCAACGGTGGTGGCCGGCGGCCCCGGACGCCCCGACGGGCTGGACAGCGGTTACTACGTCAGGCCCACGGTGTTCTCCGACGTCACCAACGACATGACGATCGCCCGCGAGGAGATCTTCGGACCGGTGCTGTGCATCCTGGCTTACGACGACCTCGATCAGGCCGTCGATATCGCCAACGACACGGAATACGGTCTGGCGGGCTATGTTTCGGCAGCCGACCTCGAGGCCGCCCGTTCACTGGCACGCCGGATCCGGGCGGGCCAGGTCGCCATCAATCACGCGTTCGATCTGAACACTCCGTTCGGTGGATACAAGCGCAGCGGCAACGGCCGTGAGTGGAGCGAGTTCGGATTCGACGAATACCTGGAGATCAAGGGCACGCTGGGATACGCGCCCGCCTAAAATTCCTGTTGGCTTTGCCAACGTGAAGTCATTGCGAGATCCGGTGAGGATTTTCGCAATGGCTCCACATTGGGCACGCTAGGTCGGACCAAGCCGGTTAGGCCTGTGCGGCCGCGCGGTGCACCGCGTTGATGATGCCCTGGTAACCGGTGCACCGACAGAAATTGCCGGACAGGCCTTCCCGGATCTCGTCGTCGGTGGGTTGCGGGTTGTCGCGCAGCAGCGCGGTGATCGAGGTGACGAAACCCGGTGTGCAGAAGCCACATTGCAGCCCGTGGCACTCGCGCAGGGCGGCCTGCACCGGCGACAGTTCACCGTCCTCGCCGGCGATGCCCTCGACGGTGGTGACCTCCTGGCCGTCGACCTGCACCGCGAAGATCAGGCACCCCCGCACGGCTTGGCCGTCCAGGAGCACCGTGCACGCACCGCACGCGCCGTGCTCGCACCCGAGGTGGGTGCCGGTGAGCCCACATTTCTCGCGCAGGAAGTCCGCGAGCGTCAGCCGGGGCTCGACGACGTGCCGGTGCGCGCGTCCGTTGACGGTCAGCTCTACCGGCACCTCATGCATGAACAACCTCCGTTTCGGATGTCTGCGCCTGCCGCACGGCCGCGTCCCACGCGCGCGCGACCATCGTGGCACCGACGCGAGACCGGTATTCGGCAGAACCCTGTAGGTCGGCGGGGATCTCGCGCAGGCCACCCATCGCGATCCTGCCGAGATCTTCGGCGGTGACGGCATCGAGCGGCTGGCCGACGACGGTGTCTTCGGCGGCAGAGCCGCGCAGCGGCGTCGAACCCAGGCCGAGCAGACCGATTCCGCAGCGCGCCACGCGGTCGTCGCCGTCGAG
>LZSH01000483.1 GCA_001665255.1 Mycobacteriaceae bacterium 1482268.1
GGTGTGCACCGCCACGCTGGCGGCTTCGGCCGGCTCGAACAGCGACGAGGTCACCTTGCCTGCCTGGGCGGGCGCGACCGTCAGCATCGGTGGCGACGACGACGACGATGTCGACGTGCCGCCCTTCATGCGGCACTAGTCAGGGCGCCCGCGGGGTGAGTGTTCGGATTCGGCGCGTCACGACGACCCGCGCCGGAGGTGTCTCGGCGCCGCCGTACGACTCCTTCAATCTGGGCGACCACGTCGGCGACGATCCCGCCGCCGTCGCGGCCAACCGCAAGCGGCTCGCATCGTCGATCGGGCTGGACGACGACGCCGTGGTCTGGATGAACCAGGTGCACGGCGATCGAGTGGTCCGAGTCGACGGTCCGGTGGGATCTCCTGTCGACCGCACCGACGCTTTGGTGACGACGACACCGCGATTGGCTTTGGCGGTGGTAACCGCCGATTGCGTTCCCGTTTTAATGGCGGACGCCCGGGCCGGGGTGGTGGCGGCGGTACACGCGGGTCGAGTGGGTGCGCAAAATGGCGTCGTCGTTCGCGCCGTCGAAGCGATGTATGACGCGGGCGCACACGCCGAGGATCTCTCAGTTCTGCTGGGCCCGGCGGTCAGCGGCCGCAACTACGAGGTGCCCGCGGCGATGGCCGACGAGGTCGAAGCCGCCCTACCCGGCAGCAGGACAACCACCTCGCTCGGCACCCCAGGTGTGGACCTGCGGGCCGGAATCGCCCGACAACTAATCGATTTGGGAATCACCGCCATCGACATCGACCCCCGGTGCACGGTCGACGACCGCAACCTGTTCAGTCATCGGCGTGACGCCCCGACCGGCCGCCTCGCGTCGGTCATCTGGATGGAATGACGCAGTGGAAGCCGCGCGGGAAGTCGAACTGGCCTCTGCGCTCACCCGTGTGCGCGAACGCCTCGCGCGGGCGGCGGAGGCCGCGGGGCGAACTGCCGAAGAAATTGAATTGCTGCCGATTACGAAATTCTTTCCAGCAACCGATGTGCTGATTTTGGCGCAATTAGGTTGCGCCGATTTCGGTGAATCGCGCGAACAGGAAGCCGCCGCGAAATCGTCCGAATGCCATTCCGCCGCGCCGGGTTCACCGATTCGCTGGCACATGGTCGGCCGCATTCAACGCAACAAGGCGCGGTCGATCGCCGGGTGGGCCCATGCTGCGCATTCGGTCGACAGCGCCCGGCTGATCTCCGCGCTGGACCGGGCGTGCTCGCGCGCCATGGCCGAGGGCGGGCGGTCCGACCCGCTGCGGGTGTACATCCAGATCAGCCTCGACGGCGACACCGAGCGTGGGGGAGTCGACATTGCACGGTCCGACCTCGTCGACGAGTTGTGCGCCCAGACGCACTCCGCGCAGGGCCTGCAGTTCGTCGGGTTGATGGGCATACCCCCGCTCGGAGCCGACCCCGACGAAGCGTTCGCGCGGTTGCAGGCCGAGCATCTACGGGTACAAGACGCCTATCAGCGGCGCCTCGAACTGTCGGCCGGCATGTCCGACGACCTCGAGGCGGCGGTAAAACACGGATCGACGTGTGTGCGTGTCGGTACCGCGCTTCTGGGACAACGTCCTCTAACGTCACCATGAGTAGTCACTCCAGTCACATCTTCATCACAGGCATCACGCAAGAAGGGTCCAGCGATGAGCACACTGCACAAGGTCAAGGCGTACTTCGGGATGGCGCCTATGGACGACTACGACGACGAGTACTACGAAGACGAAGACCGTCCATCGCGGGCCTATCCGCGCCGTGAGCGATTCGCCGAAGACGGCTACGGCCGCTACGACGACCGTTACGAGGACGGCGAGATGCCCGGCCCCTACCGGGGTGGCTACCCCGACGAAGGGCGTTACCATCCGCGCGAATTCGACCGTCCCGCACCGAGGTTCGCCCCGTTGCGCGGCTCGACCCGTGGTGCGCTGGCCATGGATCCCCGCCGCATGGCGATGCTGTTCGACGAGAGCAGCCCGCTGTCGAAGATCACCACGTTGCGTCCGAAGGATTACAGCGAGGCACGCACCATCGGGGAGCGCTTCCGCGACGGCACTCCGGTGATCATGGACCTGGTGACGATGGACAACGCCGACGCCAAGAGACTCGTGGATTTCGCCGCGGGATTGGCATTCGCCCTGCGTGGCTCCTTCGACAAGGTGGCCACCAAGGTGTTCCTGCTCTCGCCTGCAGACGTCGACGTCACCCCCGATGACCGCAGGCGCATCGCCGAGACCGGCTTTTACGCCTATCAGTAGGTCGGCCGGCTCACCGCAATCGGCTGCTCTGCGGGACGGGCAGGTAGGCTGACGTCATCGCGCAGGCCGCCCCGGCCCGCGGCCTGTATCGAACGTCACATCGGCTGTAGTGAGGTCGGCTTAGTTGGCCCTGTTCTTTGAGATTCTGGGTTTCGCGCTGTTCGTTTTCTGGCTTCTGCTCATCGCTCGAGTCGTGGTCGAGTTCATCCGCTCGTTCAGTCGCGACTGGCATCCCAGGGGCGTCACGGTGGTGGTCCTCGAGGTCATCATGACGCTCACAGATCCGCCAGTTAAGCTGCTGCGACGCCTTATTCCGCAGCTCACGATAGGGGCCATCCGATTCGACCTGTCGATCATGGTGCTGTTGCTCGTTGCGTTCATCGGCATGCAGCTCGCGTTCAGCGCCGCGGCTTAGCGGCGCTCTCGATCGACGTTTGCCAGGCGTCGCAATTGGACTAAGAAGTTTGAATTTCGCTCTTAATTATTGGCCTCACCTGCAACCGTAGGGTCTGGTGTGACAGGATGGACGCCAGTTACTCCACTGACGCTCTACACTTTGAGATCGATTGACGGTCCACACCATCTAGGGGGCAGACAATGCCGCTCACTCCAGCCGACGTCCACAACGTCGCGTTCAGCAAGCCACCCATCGGCAAGCGCGGCTATAACGAGGACGAGGTCGATGCCTTCCTCGATCTCGTCGAGAACGAGCTGACCCGCCTCATAGAGGAGAATGCCGACCTCCGTCAGCGTGTGACGGAGTTGGACCAGGAGCTGTCGTCCGCCCGGGGAAGCGGCGGCGCGCAGCCCACGCAAGCCATCCCGCTGTATCAGCCCGAGCCGGAGCCCGAACCTGCGCCGCAGCCGGTTTATGAGGCACCGGCGCCGGCGGCAGCACCCGCTGCCCCCAGCGAGGACCAGCACCTCAAGGCCGCCCGCGTGCTCAGCCTCGCCCAGGACACCGCCGACCGGCTGACCTCGACCGCCAAGGCGGAATCGGAGAAGCTGCTGTCGGATGCGCGGGCACAGGCTGACCAGATGGTCAGCGAAGCCCGGGCTACCGCGGAGTCCACGGTGACCGAGGCGCGGCAGCGCGCGGACGCGATGCTCGCCGACGCCCAGACCCGTTCGGAAACCCAGCTGCGTCAGGCGCAGGAGAAGGCCGACGCCTTGCAGGCCGACGCCGAGCGCAAGCACTCCGAGATCATGGGCACCATCAACCAGCAGCGCACAGTTCTCGAAGGCCGGCTCGAACAGCTCCGCACATTCGAACGCGAATACCGCACCAGGCTCAAGACCTATCTGGAGTCTCAGCTCGAGGAACTCGGCCAGCGCGGCTCGGCCGCCCCGGTCGACTCGAGCGCCAACAACGACGGTGGCAGCGGATTCAACCAGTTCAGCCGCGGCAACAACTGAGGTTCCCAGCCACCCGGCGAAGGGAGTGACCAATGTTGATCGTTGCCCTGGTGCTCGCTGTCATCGGCCTCGCGGCGTTGGTGGCTGCGGTCGTCACGAGCAATCAGCTGATCGCCTGGGTCTGCATCGTCGCAAGCGTGGTCGGCGTCGTGTTGCTGATCGTCGACGCGCTGCGGGAACGCTCCCGAGGTGATTCCGAGGGGCCGGCACGCCAGCCCGACGAAGAGTTCGACGCGGAGTATCCCGACGAGCCCGCAGACGCTGACGCCGAAACCGCTTCGGCCCCAACCGAAACCGTCGATAACTCACCGGACGACGTCGCAAAGGAAGACCGGAACCCGCGCTAGCGCGTCGGCATAGCGAGCAGTTCGCGGACTTCGTCGTCGGAAACCTGGTGGAAGTCGGCGTACACCTGCCCGACCGCTTCGAACCCCGGCGGCATCGTCGCGCACACCACGTCATCCGCCTCCCTGCCCAGCTGATTGCACGCCGATGCCGGTCCGACCGGGACGGCAACCACCACGCTGGCCGGCTGAGTCGCACGCACCGCGCGCACGGCGGCAAGCATGCTCGCGCCGGTGGCGATTCCGTCGTCAACGATGATCGCGGTCAGATCCTTCGGGTCCGCGGGCGGCCGATCACCCCGGTAAGCCGTTTCGCGCCGATGGAGCTCGGTGGTCTCGCGGTCGATCGTGGCGCGCAGCGCCTCATCGCTGATGCCGAGGCTCGCCATCAAGTTGTCGTTCACCACCAGGCCGCCGCCGCTTGCGAGGGCACCCATCGCGAGTTCTTCCCACTGTGGTACGCCGAGTTTGCGAACCAGAAAAACGTCGAGAGGAGCCCGAAGAGCGGCCGCGACCTCCCAGCCGACGGGCACTCCGCCACGGGCCAATCCGAGTACCAGGAGATCGTCTCGGCCGCGATAGGCCGCCAACTCCTCAGCCAGGACTTGGCCGGCTTCGCGGCGGTCCCGGAAGGTTCGTCTCGCGCTGCGTCGCGCGAGTCCACTCCATCCGGCCATTGATCACGTTTTCCCGTTCCGGGGACTCCTTTAGCCTACGACGGGCAATCCGACCACGCATGGGCATCGAATACGAAAGCGTCGTTGACCACCCGCTGGCCGAGGTGTTTGCGTGGCACACCCGGCCCGGCGCCATGCGCAGGCTCGTCCCGCCGTGGCAACCGATGACAGTGGTGTCCGAAACCGAATCGCTGGCCGACGGTCAGGCGGTACTCGGCCTGCCGGGCGGGCTGCGCTGGATCGCCCGTCACGACCCGGAGGGTTTCGACCCGCCCCACCGCTTCGTCGACGTGCTGTCCTCGGCCGGGCCGCGGTCCGTGCCGCCGCGGATCATCGGCTGGTGGCGCCACACCCATGAGTTCCGCGCTGCCCCTGGCGGCGCAACCGCGGTGCGCGATGAGGTCGACACCACGGTTCCGGGCGCGGCGTTGCGGCCGACGTTCGTCTACCGGCACCGTCAGCTCGCCGACGATCTCGCGGCTCACCGGGACGCGGCGACGGCCGGCGCCGCGCCGATGGTCGTCGCCGTCACGGGCGCCTCGGGGCTGGTCGGGTCGGCGCTCGCGGCGTTTCTCACCACCGGCGCACATCGGGTGATTCGGCTGGTGCGACGTCCCGCACGCTCCGTAGACGAGCGGCAGTGGCGCCCCGAGGCTCCCGATGCGGGCCTGCTGTCGGGGGTCGACGCCGTGGTCCATCTGGCAGGTGCCCCGATCGCGGGACGCTTCACCACCGGTCACAAGGCGGCGATCCGGGACAGCCGCATCGGGCCGACGCGCAGGCTGTCCCAAGTGGCGGCTGATAGCGATGACGGGCCGCGGCTGTTCGTCAGCGCCTCGGCCATCGGTATCTACGGGTACGACCGCGGCGACACAGTGCTGAGCGAGGAGAGCGTGCGCGGCGACGGGTTCCTAGCGGATGTGGTGTCGGATTGGGAGGACGCCACCCGCCCCGCCGAGGACGCGGGCCTGCGGGTGGTCGCGGTGCGTACCGGAATCGTGCAGTCCGCGGCGGGCGGGACGCTTCGGCTGCTGAGGCCGCTGTTCCTGGCCGGCCTCGGCGGTCGCCTCGGCAGTGGCAGCCAGTGGCTGTCGTGGATCGGTCTCGACGACTTGCTCGACGTCTACTACCGCGCGCTCTACGACACCCGCTTGATCGGCGCGGTCAACGCCGTCGCACCGAACCCAGTGCGCAACCTCGACTACACCCAGGCGCTGGCGGGTGTGCTGCACCGGCCCGCGCTGGTGCCCGTTCCGCGGTTCGGTCCGCGGCTGCTGCTGGGCGATCAGGGTGCGCGCGAACTGGCCGAGGCCGATCAGCGGGTGGTGCCCGCGAAGCTGACCGAGCTGGGGCATCGGTTCCGGCACCCGACCGTCGCGGACGCGTTAGCTCATCAGCTGGGGCACGGCTGATGCGCCACCCGCGATAGGAATCCGCGTACCAGGGTGCGGATGCGGTGGGCGGCGCCGTCTTCGAATTCTTTTGTCGCCGTGCGCAACTCGTCGTGAGTGAGCCCTAGGCTGGCGGCCTCCCCGGTGCGGTCGTCGGCCAGCCAGGCTTCCAACAGGTCGTGATCTACTTCGGGGTGGAACTGCAGCGCCAACGCCCGGCCCAGCACGAAGGCCTGTGATCCGTTCGCGGTTCTCGCGATCTCGGTGGCGCCCGGCGGCACCGTCCACGCATCGAAGTGCCATTCGAACCACTGCCCGCCCGGCACCAGGTCTTCGGCGTCGCTTGCCACGTCGTACCAACCGATTTCGGGGTTGGCCGAACGTGCCACCGACCCGCCGAAGGTCTGCGCAAGCAGCTGACCGCCGAAGCACACGCCGAGGGTCGGCACTCCCGCGGCGGCGGCATCGCGCAGCATCTGCATCTCGGCGCCGACCCAGGCCTGGCGTAGCCGCTTGTCGTATACCGGCCACCGTGCACCGAGCGGCACGATGACGTCGTAGTCGGTCGGCGCGGGGAACGTCACGTCGATAACGGGGTCGGTCACTCGTTCGGCAGGCACCACCTCGAATGTCGAGAGGTCATAGCCGCATTCGGCGAACGCCTCGCCGAGTAGGCCCTCCGTGGCGAGGTGCTCGTTGTAGACGAACAGGACTTGCGGCGCCATGGTGGCAGACTATTTCGGCGGCATTGGCGGAGCATCGTCCGGGGAGAGCTCTTTGGCGATCCTTCGGAACAGCGTGTCGGCCTCGTTGTGGTAGTCACCCTGGTCGTTGAACGCCTTGGATTGGTAGGTGACCGCGATCCCCATTGAAATCTTCTTGGCCGGAAGGTAGGCCATCACACCCGCCTCCCCGGCGAAGAGCGGATTCTGAACCAGCCAGTCGCCGGAGATCACGATGCCCATGCCGTAGGTGTAGGCGTCGTTCAACTGCATGCAGGTCGCGCAGCCGGGCAACGTGCGGGTCTTGCCGCGCAGGTCGGTCGAGGAGAATTTCGCATAGGACTCTTTCGACAGCAGCTTGCCGGACCCCAGGCCCGACGCGCTGGCCTCCATGTCGTAGATGTTCGTGGTCTGAATCGCGCCGTGGGTGATCGTCCACGACGGATTCCAGTAGGTCGATTCCTCGTAGAACGGTGTGTCGCCCGGGATTTTGAGCGCCTCACGACGCTCGCTGGTGAACGCATGCAAGACCGGCGCAGGGATCTCCGGGGTGAACGAGTTGGTGGTGCTGCGCAAGCCAAGTGGCCGCAATACCTTGTCTTCCAACAGCTTTGGCATATCCACGCCGGTGGCTTTCTCGAGTGCCTTGCCGAGCAGCACGTAATTGGTGTGGGCGTAGTTCCAGTTGGTACCCGGTTGGTAGAGTAGCGGCTTCGATGTCGCGAACCCGAGCAGCTGGTCGGGTTCCCACTGCCGGAACGGATCCTGATAGAGCGCCTTCTGGAACGCGGTGTTGCCGATCACGTAATCGACGTAACCGGACGTCATTTGGGCCAGCTGCCCCAGCGTTACCCGGTCGGCATGTGGCACATCGGGCAACCACTTCGACAGCTTGTCGTCGAGCATGACCTTCTTCTCGTCGACGAGGATCAGCAGCAGCGTGGAGACGTACGAGATGGCGACCGCGCCGTTGCGGAAGTGCATGTTCGTCGTCGCGGGGATGCCCGTCATGGACTCGCCGAAGCCCTTGGTGAGAACTTCTTTGCCGTCGACGGTCACCCGGACGATGACCGCCTTCAGGTTCGCCTCGGACATCGTGTCGTGCACGGTTTTGATGACCGCATCGGCCTTGGCGGGGTCACCGCTCGGCGTTGTGGACGAGGGTGGCTGCGCGGCGGGCGCGCACCCGGTGAGCAGCAGGAGCACCATGCACACCGGGCCGAGCACGCGAAGAGTGATGCGCATGCGGCGATCCTGATAGACCGCGCGTTTGGGCATGACCGCGTTCGGCTATTCGGGTTCGCGTGGCGGAGCTTGCGCAGTGGTTCCTCACGGCAGAGGAGCGGGGCAACCCGCACACCAAGATTCCAGCCTGGTCCGCCGGCAACCGGGTGCAGCCGCTGATCCACGGCACCACCTACTTCGACCAACTCGTGACGGAGGTCGAGGCGCTGGCCGACGGTGACTATGTCTTCTTCACCGACTGGCGCGGCGACCCCGACGAGAAAATGCGCGACGACGGCCCGACGATCCGGGAGTTGTTCTGTTCGGCTGCCGAACGCGGCGTGGTCGTCAAGGGGCTGGTGTGGCGCTCGCATCTGGACAAGTTCGCCTACAGCGAAGAGGAGAACCAGCACCTCGGCGAGGCGATCGAGCGGGCGGGCGGCGAGGTGCTGCTCGACCAACGCGTCCGGTTCGGCGGCTCGCACCACCAGAAGTTAGTCGTGATCCGGCACCGAGACCGACCCGAACAAGACGTCGCCTTCGCGGGCGGCATCGACCTGTGCCATTCCCGCCGCGACGACGAATCCCACCGCGGCGACAGGCAAGCGCAGCAGATGTCCAAGCACTACGGCCAATATCCGCCGTGGCACGACGTCCAGCTGCGGCTGCAGGGCCCGGTTGTCGGCGTGCTGGACACCACCTTCCGCGAGCGGTGGAACGATCCCGCTCCGCTCGACATGCTGTCGCCGATCGCGTGGCTCATGGACAAGATCCGTGGCGCGGATCTGACGCCCGGACAGCTGCCCGAACAGCCCGCCGATCCGCCGGCGTGTGGTCCGCACGCCGTGCAGGTCCTCCGCACCTATCCCGACGCCCATTTCGAATACGACTTCGCCCCGCATGGTGAGCGCAGCATCGCCCGCGGGTATTCGAAAGCGGTGCGCCGCGCCCGGCGGCTGATCTATCTGGAAGACCAGTACCTGTGGTCCAAACGCGTCGCCGACTTGTTCGCCGCGGCGTTGGACGACAATCCCGAGCTGCATCTGGTCGCGGTGGTGCCGCGGTATCCGGATGTCGACGGCCGGCTGTCGCTGCCCCCCAATCTTGTTGGGCGACAACAGGCGATCGAGGCGTGCCGGCGCGCAGACCCCGACCGGGTGCACATCTTCGACGTCGAGAACCACGACGGCACCCCCGTCTATGTGCATGCCAAGGTCTGCGTGATCGACGACACCTGGGCCACGGTCGGCAGCGACAATCTGAACCGCCGTTCGTGGACCCACGACAGCGAACTGTCCTGCGCGGTCTTGGACGACACAGGGGAGTTCGCCAAGGATCTGCGGCTGCGGCTGATCCGGGAGCACCTCGACCGCGCCGCCGACGGCAGCGAGGACGAGGGGCTCATCGAGTTCGACGCGGTTGTCAAGACGATCAAGGAATCAGCGGCAGCGCTCGACGAGTGGCATGCCAACGGTCGCAGGGGCGCTCGGCCCCCGGGCCGGCTGCGTCCGCACCGTCCGGAAAAGCTCGGGACATTCACCCGGATCTGGGCCGAGCCCGCGTATCGGGCGTTCTACGACCCCGACGGGAGGTCGTATCGCGACCGGCTGAAGGATCGCAGAAATACGCGCATGCGCTGATGTTTTGCCCCTCGCCGGGGCCGCATGCTGGCTAGCATGAGCCAACTCGAGTGGAGCGAACTCGCGGACGTGAGGAGCACCATGGCCTCCGACGTGGGGCTACCGACAGGCACGGTGACGCTGCTGCTTGCCGACGTCGAGGGGTCGACGCGGCTCTGGCAGACGCAGCCCGACGAGATGACTTCGGCCATCGCACGCCTGGACGTCACGCTGACCGAGCTGGTTGACGTCCATGGCGGCGTGCGCCCTGTCGAGCAGGGGGAGGGCGACAGCTTCGTCGTGGCATTCGCGCGGGCCAGCGATGCTATCGCCTGTGCGCTGGCGCTGCAGCGCGCGCCTCTTGCGCCGATCCGGCTGCGAATCGGGGTGAACACGGGCGAAATTCAACTGCGCGACGAGGGCAACTACGTCGGCTCGACGATCAACCGCACGGCGCGGCTCCGCGACCTCGGCCACGGGGGCCAGACCTTGTTGTCGGGGGCGACGGAGTCGATGGTGCTCGACCATCTGCCCGAGGACGCATGGCTGGCCGATCTCGGCCCGCACACGCTGCGCGATCTGCCGCGACCGGAACGCGTTATCCAGCTGTGCCATCCCGACATTCGCAACGACTTTCCGCCGCTGCGGGCCTCGGATCAGGTATCCACGCCGCGCCTGCCAACACAGTTGACGAGCTTCGTCGGCCGCGAAAAGCAGATTGCCGAGGTGCGAACGCTGCTGGGTGACAACCGGCTCGTGACCCTGACCGGCGCAGGCGGTTCGGGTAAGACTCGGCTGGCCATTCAAGTCGCCGGCGAGTTGGGTGACGACGTTCGATACGTCGATCTGGCGCCGATCACCGACACCGAACTGGTGCCCGTCGCGGTGGCGCGTGCACTGGGGCTGCCAGACCAGCCCGGCCGAACGAGGACCGACACCGTCATCCGGTTCATCGGCGACCGACGGTTGCTGCTGGTGCTGGACAACTGCGAGCATCTGCTCGATGCGAGCGCCGAACTCATCGTCGCGCTCCTCGAGGCGTGCCCGCGGCTGACCATGTTGACCACGAGCCGCGAACCCATCGCGCTGGATGGGGAAGTCACGTGGCGCGTGCCGTCGCTGTCGTTGACCGATGAGGCCATCGAGTTGTTCACCGACCGCGCGCGGCGGGTGCGGCCCGATTTCATTGCGCTAGACGACGACGCCGTCACCGTCGCCGAGATCTGTGCGCGCCTCGACGGTATGCCGCTGGCCATCGAGCTTGCGGCCGCGCGCGTTCGATCGCTGACGCTGACGGAGATCCTCGACAGCCTGCACGATCGGTTCCGCCTGCTGACCGGAGG
>LZSH01000484.1 GCA_001665255.1 Mycobacteriaceae bacterium 1482268.1
CCACGTCGCGGCGGGCCGAAACCCGAAGCTGGGCTACGACAATTTCGACCGTGACCTCACCGACGAGCAACGCGCCGATTACCGTCGGGAGGGCAGACGGCCGGTGCTGCGGTTGCGCATGCCCGACGAGCCGATCACGTGGCATGACCTCGTACGCGGCGCGACGACGTTCGCGCCGGGCTCCATTCCGGACTATGCGCTGACCCGCGCGAGCGGAGACCCGTTGTACACCTTGGTCAATCCGGTCGACGACGCGCTGATGAAGATCACCCACGTATTGCGCGGCGACGATTTGTTGTCGTCCACACCGCGACAAATCGCGCTCTACCGCGCGTTGATCCGCATCGGGGTCGCCGACCGCATTCCGCAGTTCGGGCACCTGCCCGCCGTGCTCGGCGAGGGCACCAAGAAGCTCTCCAAGCGAGATCCGCAGTCCAATCTCTTCCTGCACCGTGACCGCGGCTTCATCCCGGAGGGGCTGCTGAATTACCTGGCGCTGCTGGGCTGGTCGATCGCAGACGACCGCGATGTCTTCAGCCTCGACGAGATGGTCGCCGCGTTCGACGTGGTCGACGTGAACTCCAACCCCGCGCGCTTCGATCAGAAGAAGGCCGATGCGTTGAACGCCGACCACATCCGGCTGCTCACCGAAGAGGACTTCACGCGGCGGCTGCGGGCGTACTTCGACACGCACGGTTACGACACCGGGCTCGACGATCAGCGGTTCGCCGAGGCCGCGCGGCTGGTACAGACGCGCATCGTCGTGCTGGCCGACGCGTGGGACCTGCTGAAGTTCCTCAACGACGACGAGTTCACCGTGGACGACAAGGCGGCAGGCAAGGAACTGCGTGGCGATGCGGGTGCGGTGCTCGATGCCGCGGTGGGCGCGCTCGAGGGTGTCGACGAATGGCGGACCGACACAATCGAGGCGGCTCTCAAGACGGCCCTGTTGGAGGAGCTGGCTCTCAAGCCGCGCAAGGCCTTCGGTCCCATCCGGGTGGCCGCGACCGGAGCGTCGGTCAGCCCGCCGCTGTTCGAGTCGCTGGAGCTGCTCGGTCGCGACCGCAGCCTGCAGCGGCTGAGCGCAGGACGCGACCGCGCCGTGGCGGCTGCGGCCGGCGCGTGAGAAGACCACGCGAAATCTTTGGTAATCTGCACGTCGGCCCGGCATGACAGGCGAGTTGCTCGTCAACGGACTGTCTGGCCCGGAAATAGCCTGTGACCAGCGGTTATAGGCTGCCAATGGGGTATGGTGTAATTGGCAACACAGCTGATTCTGGTTCAGCCATTCTAGGTTCGAGTCCTGGTACCCCAGCAGCAACAACGATTAGGGTCGGCCTCGGCACCTGAGCTATGCTGGCCCATCGGAAGTTCTAGCCCCCGTCGTCTAGCGGCCTAGGACGCCGCCCTCTCACGGCGGTAGCGTGGGTTCGAATCCCATCGGGGGTACCAAGCTTCAGCGAAACTGCAGACGGATCGTCGTTACGCGCCGTTTCGCGATCTGACCACAGTTTCGAGGAGTGCGGGCGTCAGAGGCGCCGGGTCAGCGCATCCGCCGCAGCCAACAGATCGGCGGCCCAGCGCGCGCCCGGCCTTCGTCCGATTCGGTCGATCGGTCCCGAGACGGACACCGCGGCGATGACCTGGCCCCGCCCGTCGCGAACCGGCGCCGAGACACTCGCCACGCCTGGCTCGCGTTCGGCGACGCTTTGCGCCCATCCACGCTTGCGGACCTCTGCCAGTACGCGATCGGTGAACTTCGCCGACGGCAGTACCGCCTGCTGTGTCGCGGCGTCGCTGTACGCCAGCAGAATCTTTGCACCCGACCCGGCAGTCATCGGCAGATGGGAGCCGACAGGAACTGTATCCCGTAGGCCCGCAGGCGGTTCCAGCGCTGCCACGCAGATGCGCGAGGTGCCTTCACGACGGTAGAGCTGCACGCTCTCGCCGGTGATTTCGCGCAGTCTCGGCAACACGGCGGCACCCGCAGCCACCAACGGATCATTGACCTGGCCCGCCAATTCGACCAGCGCAGGCCCGAGTCGCCATCTGCCCTCGCCGTCGCGGGCAAGTAACCGGTGCACCTCCAACCCCGCGGCCAGCCGGTGTGCGGTGGCACGGGGGAGACCCGTGCGTTCGCACAATTCGGCCAGCCCGCAGGGGGACTCCGCAATCGTGTGCAGCAGCCCCACTGCTTTGTCCAGCACGCCGATGCCGCTATCCTGTCTCACAAGGAGATACTAGCGTTCCAGATTGTGAGATAGTCAAGTATGACGACCGACACGCGGCCACGCACCATGGCGGAAAAGGTTTGGGATGACCACGTCGTTGCTCTCGGCGGCGGGACGGGCGACGCCCGTGAACCCGATCTGATCTACATCGACCTCCACCTCGTTCACGAGGTGACCAGCCCGCAGGCCTTCGACGGATTACGACTCGCGGGCCGCGGCGTCCGACGGCCCGATCTGACCATCGCCACCGAGGACCACAACGTGCCGACGGTCGACATCGACAAGCCGATCGCCGATCCCGTCTCGCGCACCCAGGTCGAAACGCTGCGACGCAATTGCGAGGAGTTCGGCATCCGACTGCATCCGATGGGCGATATCGATCAGGGCATCGTGCACATCATCGGTCCGCAGCTCGGTCTCACGCAGCCCGGTATGACGATCGTGTGCGGCGACAGCCACACATCCACCCATGGCGCATTCGGTGCACTGGCGATGGGCATCGGCACATCGGAGGTCGAGCATGTGCTCGCCACGCAGACGTTGCCGTTGCGTCCGTTCAAGACCATGGCTGTCAACGTTGACGGTCAACTGCCCGCCGGCGTCAGCGCCAAGGACATCATCCTCGCCGTCATCGCGAAGATCGGCACCGGCGGCGGACAGGGTCACGTCATCGAATACCGGGGCAGCGCCATCGAAGCACTGTCGATGGAAGGTCGGATGACGATCTGCAACATGAGCATCGAAGCCGGCGCGCGAGCAGGAATGGTCGCGCCCGACGAGACGACCTATGAATTTTTGCGCGGGCGTCCGCATGCCCCAACGGGCGCGGACTGGGATGCGGCAGTCGCCGCGTGGGATCGGTTGCGTACTGACGACGGCGCCGAATTCGACACCGAGGTCTACATCGACGCCGGCACGCTGAGCCCGTTCGTCACGTGGGGCACCAACCCCGGGCAGGGTGTGCCGCTGTCGGATTCGGTGCCGGACCCCGAACTGATGCTGGACGACGACTCGCGACAGGCCGCCGAGAAGGCGTTGGCGTATATGGACCTTCGGCCCGGCACCGCCATGCGCGACATCGCGGTGGACGCCGTCTTCGTCGGCTCGTGCACCAATGGACGCATCGAA
>LZSH01000485.1 GCA_001665255.1 Mycobacteriaceae bacterium 1482268.1
GCCAGGGACAGGGCCGCGATCGTCATCTCTCGCAAGACCGCTCGTGACCCGGGAACCGCTCCTTGGCCGGCCGAAGCGGCGCCTAGCGTCAGTAACTAGTACCAGTATTTTCGGCCGCCGACCGCCCGGCCGGTCGCACCGAGGATCCAGAACACGGCGCCGATGACGATCAGCACGACGCCGATGTAGGTCAGGATCGAAATTCCAAACAGGATCCCCAGTATCAGGAGGATCACTCCAAGGACGATCATTTCTCACTCCTTTGAACAGTGAATTACTTTGGGCCCGATGACTACTGGCTGGGCTCTGGCAGTTTCACATTGCAATCCGCCACTTTCGGGTTCGCCCCCGCGTAGTTCAACGGCCCGGCAACGACCGTCAACGCGATGGTGCCCGCTGTGGCGCAGTTGTTTGCGTCGGTCTTGAAGTAGTCGCGCTGGTAGGCCGCCAACACACCGATTAGCAACCAGATCAACACGATTACGCCGAGAATTCCGCCACCACGCATGCTGGCCTCCTCCTGTTGAGCGCCGGATGGCGCAGGAGGGTTTTACCCCGCGGCTAATTTCAGTAAACGCTCACAACTGATCTTGAGTGGTTCAGGACTTCTCCGCGTGGGCGAACGCCGTGGTGAGCCAATCACACATGGCCTTGACCAGCACGGCTCGATTCTCGCGTTTGTCGATCTCATGGCCATCGTCGGCGAACAGCAGTTGCTCGACATTGCGGCCCAATGTCCGCAAAGCGTCGTACATCTGCTGCGATTCACTCGGCGGCACGTTGGTGTCGTTGAGTCCGTGGACGAGAAGCAGCGGTGCCGTCAGCGCATGGGCGCGGAGCAAAGGTGAGAGCTGATCGAGCAGTTCCCTGTCGCTGACCGGGTGGCCGTATTTCGGATAGGCCGCCGCCGCGATCCACGGCTCCGTGTTGTGGTACCACGTGTTCAGGTCGCTCATCCCGCAGATGCTGATGCCTGCGGCGAACAGTTGCGGATGGAACGTCAGCGCCGCCTGGGTCAGATACCCGCCATAAGACCAGCCGCAGCAGGCAATTCGCTCAAATGACGCATACCCGCGATCGACCAGAAACAGCGCCGCGTCGGCGACGTCATCGATGGCCGCGAACCGCTTCTCCCTGTCGTCGGCATGCATGAAGTGCCGGCCAAACCCCCCGGAGCCGCGGACGTTTGGCAGAAAGACCGTGATTCCCAACTCCAGCAGAGGCGGGAAGAACTCGTTGTAGCCCGGTCTGCCCTGGCCTTCGGGTCCGCCGTGCAGAAACATCATCGCCCCGATCGGGTCGACGCCGTCAGGCGGGCGAAACAGCCAGCCGGTGAACTCCAATCCGTCACGAGCGGTGATGGTTTCCAGCGTCGGCGGCGCCGACAGCGGCCCGATGCTGGGCTCACGATCGATGCGCTCCCACTCCCTGGTGCGCGGGTCGACGAGCTCGACCGTGCGCGGCATGTCCGGGCTCTCCACGGTCATGGCCACCATCGACCCACCGGCACTGATGGTCAGCTCGGTGGCCACCATGCCTGGCAGGGGGATGGGATCGTGCAGGGTGTAGTCGGCGTATTCGAGAATCTGTAACTCGCTGGCGCCGTTTATGTTCCACAGAAGCGCGACGGTCGACAGGTCGTCGCTGACGACGAACTCGTCGAGTTCGTATCCTGGCCGCTCGGCGATGACCTGATAGTGCACGCCGTCGGCGGTCGTGGTCACTTCGAGCAGCCGGGCGTGTTCGGCGCCGTTCTCGCTGCGGATCAGGGCGCGCACGTAGCCCTCAGTGCTGTTGGGGCCGTAGACCTTCGCGGGGTGATACAGCTCGAAGTTCTCCCCCTCCAGACCCGAGCGTAGGCGCCGCGGATGCTGGTCGTCGAGAATGACGCCCGTGTCGGTGGTCGAGCCAGGATCGTATGGCAGCAAGGCTGTTTCGGTCAGGCCGCGCAACATGATCAGGTCGCGGTACCCGCGCGGCCCCACGCGCACCAGCGCAGCGCCCGCCCACGCGTCGACGAGCCGGCCACCCGATCGTCGGTCGAGGACCGTCGTCATGCCGTCGCTGGGATCGATGAGGCACGAACTACCGACGCCGTCATCGCCGGTGAGGATGGCCGCGACTTGTGTGCCGTCCCAACCGATCAGCTCCGCCGTGCCCCCCGGCGAGCCCGGCGGCCACATGTCGATCCTCCGTGCGGCACGGTCGTCGGGATCGGTGGTCACGACCCAGAGCTGGGTTCGGCTGCCGCCCTCGGGGGCCACCTCGCACGCCAGCCAGTGACCGTCGGCGGAGTGCATCACCCGATAGACGGGACCCTCGACCGGCAACTCGACATCGCGGGACGAACTCGCGCGCCAACCGCGAAGAAATCGTTGAACCGCCCGTGGATATCCACCGTCGTCGACGAGGTGCGCGAACGCCGTCGCGTCCGGCGACAGCGACGCGCCGTAGTTGGTGCGCACCATCTGAGTCATCAACGTCAGCTTGCCATGCCGCTGAACCTCGGCGATGTGCTTACCCGCTGGCGGCGGGACCTTCCGCCGCGCAGGTACCCTGCAGCCATGAGGTGGGTATGACGAATACGCCACAAGGCGACGGGCCCGATCCGACGCAGCCGTTGGGTCCCAGCAATCCCGGCTACCCCGATCCGGCGTATGCGGGGCAGTACCCGTACGGCCCCGCCTACCAGTCGCCCCCCGACCCGACTCGACAGCTGCCGCCGGTCTCCCCATACGGCTACGACCCGTATGGCACCGGTCAGTACGCCACAGGGCAATACGGTCCGCCGTATCCGCCGGGTGAACCACCCGAAGGCCCGCCGCCACCCAAGTCGCCGCGCTGGCTGTGGGTGGCGGCCGCGGTGGCTGTGCTGTTGGTCGTCGGCCTGGTGATCGCCTTGGTCATCGTCAACAGCTCGAAGCAGGACACGGTCGTCGCGCCACCGCCGATGCCCGAACCCACGAAGACCACCACCCGCACGCCGTCGACGACGACGCGCCGCCCACTCCCACCGGTCGTGCCGGTGCCGCCCCCGAGCACGCCCACGACCACAACTCCGCCCAGCGAGTCGGCAGCTCCCGGCGCCACCGAATCGGTGGTCTACGAGGTCACCGGAACAGGCAGGGCCATCAACATCACCTATGTCGACACCGGCAGCCTGCTGCAGACCGAGTTCAACGTCATGCTGCCGTGGCGCAAGGAAGTGGAATTACCCAGCCCCGCGGAGGAATCGGCGAGCGTCACGATCATCAACGTCGGCAGGCAGGTGTCCTGCACGGTGACGGTCAACGGGGTTCAGATGGAAGCGAACACCGGCAACGGGTTGACGATCTGTACAGCGGCGCGCTAACGCGCTGAAACCCGGTGTGGTGCATGCACCATCGCCATCGCCGCCAAACCGATCCCGATGACGACCACCAGCCCGCCGATGCCGGCGCGCACCGCGTCGAACCAATCGATGAACAGCGAGATGAGTGACGGCGCAAGAAAGGACACCGCGCGACCCGTGGTGGTGTAGAGGCCGAACGCGACGCCCTCCTTGCCGTCGACCGACAAGCGCAGCATCAGCGTGCGTGCCGACGACAGCGTCGGACCGATCGACAGACACAGCAGCAGCCCGCAGATCCAGAACGCGATGGAGCCCGACAGTGCCATCAGCACCAGCGCGACGCCGATCATCGACGCGAGCGAGCCCACTATGACGGGCTTGGATCCCAGCCAGTCGTCAAGTAGGCCACCGAGGAAGGCGCCCACGGCGGCGATGACGCTCGCGCTGATGCCGAAAAGCAACACGTCCGCCTCCGAGATGCCGTACACGCTGACGCCGAGTACCGCACCGAATGTGAAGACACCCGTCAGGCCGTCGCGAAATATTGCACTCGCGATCAGGTAGTAGACGACGTTGCGGTCTCGTCTCCATTCGCTGACGACTTCGGACCACAGCTCGCGGTAGGCACCGAAGAAGCCGACGGTGTGCCGCTGGTCCTCGGGGGGCGGTGCCGGGTGCGGTACGACGATGAATACGGGGAGCGCAAACAAGACGAACCACGCGGCGGCCATCAGCATCGCCGCGCGCACGTTCTGGCCGTCGGCGACGGGCAGGCCCAGCAGCCCGCGGGTGTCACCATCGCCGGAGATGAGCATCATATAGACAATGAGCAGCAGCGCCACGCTGCCGAAATAGCCCATCCCCAGGCCGAATCCGGATATCCGGCCGGATGTCTGCGGCGTGGACAGCTGACGCAACATCGCGTTGTACGGCACGGTGGACAGCTCGCTGCAAGCTGCGGCGAATGCGAGCAGTGCCAGGCCCGGCCACAGATAGTGATAGTCGTCGCGGATCAAACTCATCGCCGCGGTCACCACGACGACCAGCCCTGTCAGGGCGGCCAGCACCCGACGTCGCCGCCACGGCGCGTCGACCCAGATGCCGGTCACCGGCGCCAGGAACGCCACCACGAGACCCGACACCGCCAGGGCCCGGAACAGCCAGCTCTGCGGCGTGGTCGCGCTCGGCAGATCATCGCCGACAGCGTTGGTCAAATAGACCGAGAAAACGAAGGTCACGACGATCGCATTGACGCCGGTCGCACCGACGTCCCACAGCGCCCAGGACAACACCGCCGACCGCCGAACGGATTGCTCAGGCGGCCGCGTTTCGCTCACGATCGCCCACGATATAGTCCGGCCCATGGCAGTCCCCGCTCCCAGCCCCGATGCCCGCGCCGTCGTCACCGGTGCGTCGCAGAACATCGGCGAGGCGCTGGCCACCGAACTCGCTGCGCGCGGACATCACCTGATCGTCACAGCGCGGCGCGAGGACGTGCTGAGGGCGTTGGCCGACCGGCTGACGGAAAAGTACGGAGTCGTCGTCGAGGTACGGGCGGTCGACCTCGCCGACCCGACCGAGCGGACCAAGCTGGCCGACGAACTGGGCGGCCGCAACATCTCGATCCTGTGCGCCAACGCAGGAACGGCGACGTTCGGGCCGGTGTCCAAATTGGATCCGGCCGACGAGAAGGCGCAAGTGCAGCTCAATGTTCTCGGGGTGCACGACCTGGTGCTGGCCGTGCTGCCGGGAATGGTGCAGCGCGGTGCGGGTGGAATCCTGATCTCCGGTTCTGCCGCAGGCAATTCGCCGATTCCGAACAACGCGACCTACGCGGCGACCAAGGCGTTCGTCAACACGTTCAGCGAGTCGTTGCGCGGCGAGCTCAAGCGGGCAGGCGTCAACGTCACGGTGTTAGCTCCCGGCCCGGTCCGCGAGACGCTGCCCGCCGAACACGAACAGTCGTTGGTGGAGAAGCTGATTCCCGACTTCTTGTGGATCTCGACCGAGTACACGGCGAAGCTGTCGCTGGATGCGTTGGAGCGCAACAAGATGCGGGTGGTGCCCGGGGTGACGTCGAAGGCGATGTCGGTGGCCAGCGGCTACGCGCCCCGCGCGATCGTCAGCCCGATCGTCGGCGCGGTCTACAAGAAACTGGGCGGCGACTAACGCCCTCCTGCCCGCGAAACGGAATTCCAGCACGCCTGTACTCGCACTTTCGGTGCTGGAATTCCGTTTCGCGGAGGTCAGCGGCGACGGCGGCGGCCGGTCCCGAAGATGCTGCGGGTGATTTCGCGGCCGATGACCGTGCCCGCCGAACGCATCGCGCTTTTGAACGCCGGGCTGTCCATCATCTTCTCGAACATGCCGGGCTCGGCGGCATTCCTCGCCGTCGCGGTGCCCTCAGCGCTCGCCTCCCCCTGCGGCGCGTCGACCGGCGGCAGGGACGGGTCCCCGGCGGGCGCTTGCTCCGGTGGGGCGAGCCGGGCGTTGAGCCGCTCGTAGGCCGACTCGCGATCGACCGTCTGGCCGTACTCCGCCTGTAGCGGGCTGGCCTGTGCCGCCGCCTTGATCGCGTCGGGGCCGATGGCACCCATCAACGACCGCGGGGCACGCATCCTGGTCCAGGCGACCGGCGTCGGCGCGCCTTTCTCCGACAACACCGTCACGACCGCTTCGCCGATGCCCAGCGATGTCAACGCCGACTCCAGGTCGTACACAGTGGTTTTCGGATAGGTGCGGACGGTCTTGGTGAGTGCCTTCTGGTCGTCGGGAGTGAACGCGCGCAGGGCGTGCTGGATCCGGGCGCCGAGTTGGCTGAGCACCTCGTTGGGCACGTCGGTGGGCAGCTGGGTGCAGAAGAAGACGCCGACGCCCTTGGACCGGATCAGCTTGACGGTCTGTTCCACCTGCTCGAGGAACGCCTTGGACGCATCGGTGAACAGCAGATGCGCCTCGTCGAAAAAGAACACGAGCTTCGGCTTCTCGATGTCGCCGACCTCGGGCAGTGTCGTGAACAGGTCGGCCAGCACCCACATCAGGAATGTCGAGAACATCACCGGCCGTGCGGCCTGATCGCCGAGCTCGAGCAGGCTGATGATGCCGCGGCCCTGCGCGTCGACGCGCAGCAGATCCTTCGGCTCGAGTTCAGGTTCGCCGAAGAAGGTGTCGGCACCTTCGGCCTCGAGATTGACCAACGCACGCAGAATCACGCCCGCCGTCGTCGACGACACCGCGCCGAGGGCCTTGAGCTCAGGCTTGCCCTCGTCGCTGGTGAGGAACTGGATCACCGCGCGCAGGTCTTTGACATCCAGCAGCGACAAACCCTTCTGATCGGCCCAGTGGAAGATGAGGCCAAGCGTCGACTCCTGAGTTGCGTTGAGGCCGAGCACCTTTGACAGCAGAATGGGCCCGAAGCTGGAGATGGTGGCGCGCACCGGCACACCAACCCCGGACGTGCCCAGTGACAGGAACTCCACGGGGAACGCCGTCGGCGTCCAGTCGTCACCGGTGTCGGTGGCGCGTTGCTGCGTCTTGTCGTTCGCCTCGCCGGGGCGCGACAGACCCGAGAGATCACCCTTCACGTCGGCCATCAACACCGGAACGCCGGCGGCGGAGAGTTGCTCGGCCAGTACCTGCAGCGACTTCGTCTTACCGGTGCCGGTCGCGCCCGCTACCAGGCCGTGGCGGTTGACGGTGGCCAACGGGATACGCACCCGCGCAGCGGAATCTACGGTTCCGTCAACGACGACGGAACCCAATTCGAGTGCCTGGCCTTGGGCGGCGTATCCGGCGGCGATCTGCTGTGCGGGCGTTGCTGTCGACTCGTTAGCCATGCGTCGAACATTACTGGGCGCCCACCTCCGCGGCAGGCGTGCGGTGGGCCCGGCCGCGCTCCCCGCTTGCGGCGGATTGCCTGGCGTGGGCCTACTGTTAATCGCTGTGCGTGACGAACTGGTATGGATCGACTGCGAGATGACGGGGCTGGACCTCAAATCCGACCGGCTCATCGAGATCGCGGTCCTGGTGACCGACGCCGACCTCAACATTCTCGGTGAAGGCATCGACGTGGTCATCCACGCTCCCGACGAAGCGCTGTCCGGAATGATCGACGTGGTTGCTCAGATGCACGACCGGTCGGGGCTGACGGAGGAAGTGCGCGCATCGACCGTCGATGTGCCTGCCGCCGAGGAGTTGGTGCTCGACTACATCCGCAGCCACGTCAAGCAGGCCAAGACGGCGCCACTGGCCGGTAATTCGATCGCCACCGACCGTGGCTTCATCGCGCGGGACATGCCGTCCCTCGACGACTACCTGCACTACCGGATGATCGACGTCAGCTCCATCAAGGAGCTGTGCAGGCGCTGGTATCCGCGGATCTATTTCGGGCAGCCGGAGAAGGGCCTGGCGCATCGGGCGCTGGCCGATATCCACGAGTCGATCCGCGAGCTGCAGTACTACCGGCGCACCGCCTTCGTGTCGCCGCCGGGGCCGTCGACCAGCGATATCGCCGCGATCGCCGCCGAGCTGGGGCCCGCGAGCACCAACGGCGAGGGAATGGATTCGGCTGCCGAGCGTGGAAGCGGCTAGTATCTACGACGCCGCAGTGCGGCGATGGTGGCTGTAGTTCAGTTGGTAGAGCACCAGGTTGTGATCCTGGCTGTCGCGGGTTCGAGTCCCGTCAGCCACCCGAGGTATAACACCGCCTCACCCGCGATTATGCGGGTGGGGCGGTGCTCGTTTCACGGCCCATGCAACCGCTATGCCGGCCAGCTCGACGCCAGTATCCCCGTGATGAAGTTCGACAGCCCGCCAGTGAGCCGACTATCGCGCAGAGATCGTTAATCAGGCAGCGTTGCAAGCACTATGGCGCCAACCGCCGCCGCGGCGGCGGCGGTTCCCAAGCCGAGCAAGCGTTTTGACGGAGGCATCTGCCGCCAAGCCCCTGCGATGCCCGTGATGTCACTGGTGTCTGCAAGGAGGGCGGCAATGAGCCATGGTTTGATGGGCCCTTCGGTGCGGATCATGGCGAGAAGGCCTAAGCCGATGCCGATTTCGCGGCCTCCCATCCCACGAAGGAATGCTTTTGCGTCGGGTGCGGCCCCCCCGTCCCCTGCGAGCATTCGTCCAGCAGTTCCGGGGGCAACCAGCGCGGCCACACCGAAAACAATGCGGCCAGTCGCGTAAATGGTCAGTGGCTTCACGTCGGCCGCCCGGTGATCCAGATGCGCGCACGTTCGATGACAAGATTCGGTTCGAATTTGTCCGCGCACCATTTGGTGGACCGGACTGTGCTCCTGGTGCCATAACGCTTCATGATGTCGACGTGATGGGGCAAGCCGACGAACCGCTGCAGGTCGTCCTCGCTCGCCCAAACCGATATCGAACCTCCGATTCCCTTTGCGGGTAAGGACCATAGCCACAGCCCGACAGCTCCGGGCATGGCATACCAGCCCATCCGCATGCGTAATCCCTTGAGCACGACGCCCGGCAGATCACGGCGATGATCGGCAAGGAGTTCGGTGACGCTCACAACGACCGGCCCGTCGAGCGGGTCGACCGGCCCCGGCATCCAAGGGGTGAGTAGAGGAACCGCCAACGCAGAGACGGTAGTAATCGGTGGTTGCACCCATCCAGCGTGGCCGTACGATTGGCCCGTGTCAGGAGCCAATTCAGAAGTTTCTGAACGGACCAATTCGATCGTCCCCGGGTTTCCAGACATCTTGCTCACGCTCGATAGGTCGGGGCGACGTGGGCTGCGCGAGCAGCTGCGGCAGCAATTGCGGCTGGCGATCCAGCAAGGACGCTTACCGGCCGCGGCGATGCTTCCGCCGTCGCGAACGCTGGCACGCGAACTGGGTGTCGCGCGGAGCGTGGTCGTCGACGCGTACGAACAGCTCGCTGCTGACGGGTATCTGCGCGCACGCCAGGGGGCTGGAACCCACGTCTTGCCGATCGCTCCGCCAGCCCCCTCCCGTCCCACGGTCCTCGCAGAGCCCGTAGGAACCGTTCGCCTCGTCGGCGGATTGCCCGACCCCGCCTTCTTCCCACGAGCCGAATGGCTACGCCATTACCGCTCCGCGCTCAACGCCATGCCCACTGACCAGTTGGGGTATCCGGGACCGCGCGGCGCGCTGCCGTTGCGTGAAGCGCTCACCGCCTACATCGCGCGCGTACGTGGGGTCGTCGTCAAGCCCAACCGCATGCTCATCACATCTGGCTTGACGCAGGGCATCACGCTGCTATGTCGAGCTTTGCGCGATCGCGGCGCTGAAACGATTGCGGTGGAGGACCCCGGTTTCGGCTTTCACCGGGAGGCGATTTCCAATACCGGCCTGAAAGTGGTGCCCATCCCGGTAGACGACGACGGTCTTGACGTCGAAAGGCTGGCCGACCACAGCATTGACGCCGTGCTCGTCGCACCGGCGCACTCGTATCCGACCGGAGCAGTTCTCAGCCCAGACCGGCGAACGGCGCTCATCGAATGGGCACAACACAACGACGCGCTGATCATCGAGGACGACTACGACGCTGAGTTTCGCTACGACCGCGCACCCATTGGTGCCCTTCAAGGACTTGCCCCGGAGCGGGTTGCTTACGCCGGCTGCGCGAGCAAGACCCTAACGCCCGCACTACGACTGGGTTGGATCGCGCTGCCCGGCCACCTCGTCGAGGATGTGATCCGGCAGAAGCTGCTCGACGATATGGGAACCACCATGCTCGAACAGCTCACGCTGGCGCGATTCATCGATGCCGGTGCACTGACTCGGCATCTTCGTCGGGTACGGCCGATTTACCGTCGCCGACTCCACGCGGCGCTGGAAGCGGTTGCGACATCGCTGCCCGAATCCGTGCCCAAACGCGTCGCGGCGGGTCTGCACCTGTACGTGCAATTACCGAATTGGTGCGACGAACTGAGCCTCATCGATGCTGCCTACGAACGAGGCGTTCTCATCGAGGGAGCCAGTTGGCACTGGTCGGTCCCAGGGTCGGCGCCACCGGCGTTAGTCCTCGGCTATGGCGCTATGGGGGAAGCCGCGATCCGCGAAGGACTGACGATTCTCGCTTCGATCTACCAGGACCAACGAGCAGACCAAATTTGATTGTGTGCATCGTCAAGACCCACAATGCTGGGTAAATGTTGGGCTGCTTGTTGATTCGCGGGAGGCGCGGCCTCGTGCCATCTGTCGATGCGAGCGATTGACGCTGCGTGACATTCAGCCATGATGGGGTGGGCGCCCACACCACTGTTCCGAATTGAGGGCCGCATGTATAACAGAGCTTCACGCGGTGTCCTACCGCTCGCGGCGGCATCGAGCGTTTTCACCGGCTACACCACTGTCATGTTGCTGCTGGAACAGCGTATGCGACGGTCAGGTGGGCCGGGCATCATTCCGTTTGAGTTGGCCGGCAATGCGATCCGCGCCGATGAGATCATGGCCCAGTGGGGATCCGACGGCCAGCGCGCCGCCCGGATTTCGCTGTGGCTGGACTTCGGTTACATGCTCTCTTATGGCGCGTTGACTGCGCTTCTACTCGACCGGGTCCGCCACGTCCACGGACACCGGTCGGCGGTTTCGGCGGTCGTCATCCCGGCCGTCGCGGCTGATGCGGTTGAGGGCGTGACGTTGCTCAAGGTGCTGAAGCGCTCCGACGTCGCCGTCAATACCCGCCGTGCCCGGAACGCGGCCATGGTCAAGTTCGCCATCCTCGGATGCGCACTTGGTTACTGCGTCATCGGGTCGGCAATGGCTGCTTCGGGCAAGGCCTTCGGGGTGGGGCGGCCCTCAAAAATCCGTGCCCGGTCATAACCGCCGCTTGGAACCGTACTCGACCAGAATCGCCCGCGCAGCTCCCGACACGTCGGCTTCGAGCCAGCGCGGCATGGGGTTGTCGAAGGCGTGACGCCTTACGACCCCGTAAGGGAGGTCGGCGACGGCTCGCGCCACGGCCTCGACGGCTCGGCCGTCGGCCTTCCCGTACAACTGGCGAGCGAGTTCTCTGAGCCGCGCCAGCAGTGGTGAGTTCATCGCTGCAAGTCTGTCTTGGAACGCCGTATCCGGTTCACCGTCGAGGAGATCGCTGGGCCGAAGCGTCAGAAGTAGTTGGGCATCTTCAGGAAGTTCGCGCGCGAAGCTGACGACCGCCTTGGCCATTGCAACGGCGGCCTCCAGCGGCGTCTCACCCTGGGCGGCCATCGCACGGGACTGAAAGCGCTCGAGGGCCCGCAGCCACGCAGCCGACAAGACGCCGTTGCGATTCCCGAAGCGGTGATAAAGAGTGCCGGCTGGTGCGCCACTGGCCTTGGCAATCGCCGCGACGCTGGCCGCACGGGGTCCGGCAGCGAGCACCAGGGTTCGGGTCGCGTCCAGGATTGCATCGGTTAAGTGCTTCCGCGGAGGAGCCATGATTTAGTATGATCCTTCTATATGGAACGATTGCCCTACATTGACGAGCATGTCATGACGGTCGAATCCGACCGCGCAGCGACATGGTCCGCGCTCGTGGGCATATGGTGTCGGGATCCAGATGACCCGTCGACAGTCCGATCGCCGTTCTTCGAGCTTCACGAAGCAACGCCGCGAATGCGCCTCGCGCTGGACGGTGAGCATCCCTTCAGCGTGTACAAGCTGGTCTTCGAGCTTTCCGATGAGGGACCGCAACGCACACGACTGGCGGCACGAACCTGGGCCCACTTTCCAGGCATATCCGGAAGGGCTTATCGAGCCGTCGTAATTGGCACAGGCGCACACCGCGTCGCGGTGCGTCGGATGTTGAGACACATCGCCGCAGAAGCCACCCAACTCGGATCGTCGCCCTCGTGATGCTCGGGCGGAACTGGGGCGCGACGCCATCAGAACGGGCCGCGCCACTGCCGTGTGACGGCCTCGTTACCGATGCCAGCTTTCAGGCAGACCGTGCGATCAGCATCGGCGCGTCACCGGCGATCGTGTTCTCCTGGTTGTGTCAGCTCCGCGCCGCACCCTACAGCTACGACATCCTCGACAACTTAGGCCGACGTAGCCCCCGGCAGCGGGCACGCGAACTTGAACACCTGGAAATCGGGCAGCGGTTCATGGCCCTATTCACGCTGCAGTCTTTCGTCGATGTCGAACAGATCACGCTGCGGACGAAGCGGGTGGCGGTCACTTACGCCGTCCGGCCGCTGGACGGCGGGGCGAGGCTGCACGCACGAGTGCTGTTCGAAGTGCCTTGGGTTATCGGGCAGATTGCCGCGATAGGCGACCTGGTGATGATGCGCAAGCAACTACTGACGCTGAAGTCGCTCGCCGAACGTGAAGCCGCGCATTTTCCAAGCAAAACATCCAACGCAATATCGGAGTACGACCGAGAGCGAGGACGACGTTGATTCAGCCGAAATCGTTGGCCGCACAGAGGGCATCTGCTCGGCGGACAGTGGTTGTGGTGCCCGACTTCCTTGTCGCCTCACCCGCATATGACTACGCCGATGCATTCGAGATCGATCTACCAGCCGCTGAGACTCGCTCGCCCGAGCAGCTGTTTCGAGCCGCACTCGGCAACGCCGCCTGGCCACAGCGCTGGGTTCCGGTCGTGCATCGTCACATGCTTCGATTCCGCCTGGGCCCACAGTCCTCCGCGGAGCACATCCTCGGCTGGCGGACCGTGAGCTCGGACCCCGATGTCATTCATCTCGAGGCCTCGGGCCCATTCATTCGCGGGATCATCGTGGGACGACGGACTTCACAATCCACCGCGATCTTCACTACGTTCATCTTCTACGTGCGGCGGGTACCCGCCCGCATCGTATGGGCAGTGGCTGCACCACTGCATCGCAGAATCGCACCATACTTGTTGGAGCGGGGCGTGATGATTAGCCCTACTCCTCCACTGTGAACAAGCTGTACAAGTTGTCGTCTGAAATCTCACAGGACGAACTCACAGGGCCTTTTGTCGATTCCGACGACTCCAACAACGACCACGGCGAAGTGAACCGGGGTCCGCGTCAGATGTTGGCGTTACCTTCCCGCCACTGATCCCACGGGATGTTCCAGTCACCGAGTCCGTCGGTGCCGGGCAGCACCGAGCCGACGGTGTTGGAGATCTCGACGATATCGCCACGCTTGGTGTTCTCGAAGAACCACACGGCGTTGCTGGTGCTGACATTGAGGCAGCCGTGGCTGACATTGCTGTAGCCCTGGCTACCGACCGACCACGGCGCGGCGTGCACAAAGATGCCGCTGTACGAGATCTGGGTCGCGTAGTCCACCTCGGTGCGATAACCATTGGGCGAGTTCGACGGCACACCATAGGTCGACGAATCCATCACCATGTGGCCGAACCGGTCACCGACGATGTACGTGCCGTTGTTGGTGGGAGAACTGTTCTTGCCCATCGAGATCGGCATCGTCTTGACGACCTCACCGTTGCGCCGGACCGTCAGTGTCTTGGTGTTGTCGTCAGCGGTCGCAATCACCTCGTCACCGATGGTGAAGTGCGTCGTGATGTTCTCCTGGCCGAAAAGACCGTCGCCGAGATCGACGCCGTAAGTGTTGACGGCAACGTCCACCGTCGTGCCGGGTTTCCAGTATTGGGCTGGGCGCCAACGAACTTCGCGGTTGCTCAGCCAGTAGAAGGCGCCCTCGACGGGCGGGTCCGTTTTCACTGTGATCGCCTGCTGCGCCGCCAGCCGGTTCGGAATGTTCTCATCGAAGCGCACTGCGACGGGCTGTCCGATGCCGACGACCTCGCCGTCGTTCGGCAGCACGTAGGGCATCGTGAGGTTCTCGGGCGAATGCGTTTGGAAGGTCATCTGCTGGTTGGCGGCACCGCCCAGACCCAGCGACTGCGCGTTCAGCGTGTAGCGGGTGTTGTAGTCGAGCGGGTCGGTGGTGTGCCACGTCAGGCCGTCGGGGCTGAGCTCACCGGCGATCGGGGTGCCCTCGTCGTCGTTGACCATCGTGACCGCGCTGAGCACACCATCCTCAGCGGCGACCGTGACGGGCTGGTCCACGTTCACGCCGACGGCGCCGTCCTTCACAGAGGCGGTCAGCTTGGGCTCCAACAGGTCGCCGAACGGCGTGCCCTTGTCCGTGATGACCTGCGGCTTTTCAGGAGTGGAGCCGACGCCGCAGGCGCTCAGGCCCAACATCAGGGCCGGCACTAGCGCGATGACCATCAACCAGGCACGTAAACGCGGACGGGCCACCTTGTGGACCTGCCACATACTTTGCTCCAACTCATGACGGGACGTGCTCGACGGGATTTCTGGCAATAGTCTAAGGGCAAACTGGGCATGCACGCGACTTCGCTGACAGTCGCCGCAGGCTGGACCGTGGAAAGGGATTTCACGCCGCGCCGCAGGGCCTGTTATTGTCGCTCACGCGCGCCGTTAGCTCAGTTGGTAGAGCAGCTGACTCTTAATCAGCGGGTCCGGGGTTCGAAACCCTGACGGCGCACCACTTTATTTCCTCCTCACGGCGGTCGTCCCGCTGTTCGATGTGGCCAGTGCGAGGGCGGTCACTGCAGGCGTAGCAGATCAACCTCGGTCGCGGTGGTGACGCGCTGTGCCGGGAGCCCAGCTTGATCGCACGTCTGCGTGACGGCGCTCGCCGACTCGGCGGTGAAGACGGCGAAGAGCACCTCGTCGGTTGGTACGGCGAGCAGGTTGAGCAATCGAACCGGTGGCCCCTGCGCCGACATCAGCACCGCGGAGTCCTTCAGTCGCGCCGCGGTGTCATCGAGTGGCTCCTCCGTCGCGGCGGAGTGGTACCACTCGACGAGATAGCAGGGCACCGGAACGGTCATTTGAGAAACGCTAACTCGATATGAGCGCTGAGGAATCGGGTGTTTCCCTATGCGTTTTGGGTGACCGGGGTACCCCGCGGAGCTCGCGCGCGAGTGACCGCCCGGGTTTGCATCGATGCGAGCCAGGTTCGATTCAACGGCGCGTGGGCGACGATTCGCTGAGGGCCGACGCTGACGTGGCCGAGCGGTGTGCTGGCGCTGGCGACTCACAGAGTTCTGCCAAGTTGCTCGAGGTTCGCCGACGCCCCTCCGTAACGCCCGCCGGTTACGGCGTCGCCGATGAGGGCGCTTCAGTCGCACCGGCACCGGCGCCGGCACCCCCCTGGCCGGTAAGTGTCTTGACCGCGTCGCGTACCCCTTCGCGGAACCCCTGCAAGCCGTTGCGCAGCGTCGTCATCACCGGTCCTGCGCCGCGGGGGCTGGCGGAGTCTCTGCCGAACAACCGCGGTGTGGCTTTGTTGCCGTCCG
>LZSH01000486.1 GCA_001665255.1 Mycobacteriaceae bacterium 1482268.1
CGCTGGTGTCAAGCGGCGCGGGACTGATGCTCGCTACGCTCGCCCATGCGGTGGGCTGGCCGATTCCGGTCGGCGGCTCCCAGGCCATCCCCGACGCGTTGCTCGCCGACCTGACCGCCAATGGCGGGGAGTTGGTCCTCGGCGAGGAAGTCACCAGGCCGCCGGCCGGTGTGGTGCTCTACGACACCGCCCCCACCGCGCTGCTGAACATCTACGGCAACGCCATGCCGTCCGGATATGCAAAAGCCTTGCAGCGCTACCGGTACGGGCCCGGCGTAGCGAAGGTCGATTTCGTGCTGTCGGGTGAAATCCCGTGGAGTGATCCGCGTCTGGCGCGGGCGCCGACCCTGCACCTGGGCGGCAGCCGGGAGCAGATGGCGCTGGCCGAGGCTGAGATCGCCGCGGGTCGGCACGCCGACTGGCCGATGGTGTTGGCGGCGCTGCCGCATCTGGCCGACCCATCCCGCATCGACGAGGCGGGCCGCCGCCCGCTGTGGACGTATGTACATGTGCCGCACGGATCCCCGTGGGACCAAGCCGACGTCGTGACCGAGATCTTCGAGCGGTTCGCGCCGGGCTTCCGAGACCTCGTCGTGGCGGTGCGCAGCGTGCCCGCGTCGCGGCTGGCCGATCACAACGCGAATCTGGTCGGCGGCGATATCGGGGTCGGCGGCAACAACATGGTCAGCGCGCTGGCCGGCCCGACACCGCGGCTGGATCCGTGGACCACGCCGATCCCGAAGGCCTACCTCTGTTCGTCGGCCGCCCCTCCCGGCGGCGGGGTGCACGGCATGGCCGGCTATTACGCGGCGCGCACCGTGCTCAAAAGGGAATTCGGTATCCGGGACCTGCCGAAGCTGTCGCCGTAGACGCCGAAAGGCCAGTTATTGCACGCTTATTCGAGTTTTGCGCGCAATAACTGGCCAGTGGAGGCTAGGCAGTTTCGGTGATCGGGCGGTCGACCCAGCTCATCAGGTCGCGCAGCTTCTTGCCGGTCACCTCGATCGGGTGCTCGGCGTTCTGCTTGCGCAGGCCTTCGAGCTCCTTGTTGCCGCCCTCGACGTTGGCGACCAGCCGCTTGACGAAGGTGCCGTCCTGGATCTCGGAGAGGATCTGCTTCATCCGCTCCTTGGTGTCGGCGTCGATCACCCGCGGACCCGACAGGTAGCCGCCGAACTCCGCGGTGTCGGACACCGAGTAGTTCATCCTGGCGATGCCGCCCTCGTACATGAGGTCGACGATCAGCTTCAGCTCGTGCAGCACCTCGAAGTAGGCCAACTCCGGCGCATAACCGGCCTCGACCATGACGTCGAACCCTGTCTTGACGAGTTCCTCTGTACCGCCGCACAACACGGCCTGCTCACCGAACAGGTCGGTCTCGGTCTCGTCCTTGAACGTCGTCTTGATGACGCCGGCGCGGGTACCACCGATGCCCTTGGCGTAGGACAGCACCAGCGCCTCACCCTCGCCGGTCGGATCCTGTTCCACCGCAACCAGACACGGCACGCCCTTGCCGTCGACGAACTGGCGGCGCACCAGATGGCCGGGCCCCTTCGGCGCCACCATGCCGATGGTCACGTTGGCCGGCGGCTTGATCAGATCGAAGTGAATGTTGAGGCCATGCCCGAAGAACAGCGCGTCGCCGTCGTTGAGGTTCGGTTCGATGTCGTTGGCGAAGATGTCGGCCTGCGCGGTGTCGGGCGCCAGCAGCATGATGACGTCGGCCCACTTGGCGACCTCCGCCGGCGTATCGACCGACAGGCCCTGCTCCTCGACCTTGGCCCGTGACTTCGAGCCCTCCTTCAGGCCGACCTTCACCTCGACGCCGGAATCGCGCAGGCTCAGCGAATGCGCATGGCCCTGGCTGCCGTAGCCGATGACGCCGACCTTGCGTCCCTGAATGATCGACAGGTCCGCGTCGTCGTCATAGAACATCTCTACTGCCACTGTATTTCCTTCTCTTCTCAGTTCTTTCGCTTGTATCAGGTCTTATTTGACGATGCCGCGCGGACCGCGCGACAGCGACACCACTCCGGACTGCACGATCTCGCGGATGCCGTAGGGCTCCAACACCCGAAGGAACGCATCCAGCTTCTCCGGTGTACCGGTCGCTTCGATCGTCAGTGACTCCGTCGATACGTCAACGACCTTGGCGCGGAACAGGTTCACTGCTTCGATCACCTGGCCGCGCGTGGCTGCGTCGGTGCGCACCTTGATCAGCGCGAGTTCGCGCGACACGGAATTGTCCTCGTCCTGCTCGACGATCTTGATCACGTTGACGAGCTTGTTGAGCTGCTTGGTGATCTGTTCGAGTGGATGCTCGTCGACGCTGACCACGATGGTCATCCGCGACAAATTCTTCTGCTCGGTGGCGCCGACAGCCAGCGACTGGATGTTGTAGCCGCGCCGCGAGAACAGCGACGCCACGCGGGCGAGCACGCCGGGTTTGTCCTCGACGAGCACCGACAGGGTCTGCGTGGGAGTGCTCATCAGGCGTGTCCTTCTTCTGGATCGTCGAACAGCGGACGGATCCCGCGGGCCGCCATGATCTCGTCGTTGCTGGTGCCTGCGGCCACCATCGGCCACACCTGCGCGTCGGCGCCGACGATGAAGTCGATCACCACGGGCCGGTCGTTGATCTCACGCGCCTGGTTGATCACGTCAGCGACGTCTTCGGCACGCTCGCAACGTAATCCGACGCAGCCCAGCGCCTCGGCGAGCTTGACGAAGTCGGGGATGCGGTGGCTGTGGGTGGCCAGATCCGTTTGGCTGTACCGCTCTTCGTAGAACAGCGTCTGCCACTGGCGGACCATGCCCAGGTTTCCGTTGTTGATGATGGCAACCTTGATCGGCGCGCCCTCGACCGCGCAGGTGGCCAGCTCCTGATTCGTCATCTGGAAGCAGCCATCGCCGTCGATGGCCCACACCTCGGCCTCGGGCCGGGCGAATTTCGCGCCCATTGCGGCGGGAACCGCGAAGCCCATGGTGCCCAGACCGCCGGAGTTGATCCACGTCTTCGGGTTCTCATACGAGATGAACTGCGCGGCCCACATCTGGTGCTGTCCAACACCTGCCACGTACACGGCGTCCGGGCCGGCGATCTTGCCGAGCTGTTCGATCACGTACTCGGGCGACAGGCTGCCATCGCTCTGCGGCCCGTAGCTCAGCGGGTACGTCGACTGCACCTCGCGCAGGTACTCCCACCAATTGTCCATTTTGATGGAGCCGTTGCCCGTGCCGTCGCGGCGCAGCGCCTCGATCAGGTCGCGGATGACGGCCTTCACGTCGCCCACGATCGGCACATCGGCATTGCGGTTCTTGCCGATTTCCGCGGGGTCGATATCGGCGTGGATGACCTTCGCCTCCGGCGCGAACGAATCGAGCTTGCCCGTCACCCGATCATCGAACCGGGTGCCCAACGCGATCAGTAGGTCGCTGCGCTGCAGCGCGGCCACAGCGGCGACCGTGCCGTGCATGCCCGGCATGCCCATGTTCTGGGGATGGCTGTCCGGGAACGCGCCTCGCGCCATCAGGGTGGTGACCACCGGGATGCCGGTCAGCTCGGCGAGGTCCAGCAGCTCGCCGGTGGCCTCGCCGCGGATGACGCCGCCACCGACGTACAGCACGGGCTTGCGGGCCGCGGCGATCAGCTTGGCGGCCTCGCGGATCTGACGGCTGTGCGGTTTGGTGTTCGGCTTGTAGCCGGGCAACTCGAACCGCGGCGGCCAGCTGAACGTGCAATGCCCCTGCAGAACATCCTTAGGGATGTCAACCAGCACCGGACCGGGCCGGCCCGACCTGGCGATGTGGAACGCCTCGGCCATCACCCGCGGGATGTCGTCGCCGTCGCGCACCAGAAAGTTGTGCTTGGTGATCGGCATCGTGATGCCCGAGATGTCGGCTTCCTGAAAGGCATCGGTGCCGATCAGCCCTCGACCGACCTGGCCGGTCACCGCCACCATCGGGATCGAGTCCATGTAGGCGTCGGCCAGCGGCGTCACCAAGTTGGTGGCGCCGGGGCCCGACGTCGCCATGCACACGCCGACCTTGCCCGTCGCGTGGGCATAACCACTGGCCGCATGTCCCGCGCCCTGCTCGTGGCGGACGAGGACGTGACGCAGCTTCTGGGAGTCGAAAAGCGGGTCGTAGACCGGCAACACGGCGCCGCCGGGAATGCCGAAGATGACCTCGACGTCGAGCTCCTCCAGTGACCGGATGACCGACTCGGCTCCGGTGAGTTGTTGCGGGGCAACCTTCTTGGGTTGGCTTGACGAGCCGTGGCCGCCTGCCTTCGCCGCGGATTGCGCAGCGTTGGCCTCGGCCAAATCCCCGTACGGCGGGTTCGCCGACCGTTCCGGGGGTCGCGTGGTTGGTGCGCTCACGATGTCCTCATTTGTCGAATTGTGTTGTGGACTCAAATCACTGCTGGGGCAAGAAAAAACCCCCGCCAGCGATGCCGCTGTACGAGGGTTGCGCGTTGATACTTGTGACTATGCCCAAGTGAGGGCTAGCGCGGTATCAACGCGCAACCCAATTACTACGAGCAAGCCAAGGTTCTGCACAACAGACGACGGTAGCCGCCGCACTGGTCAACCGTCAAATTCCTGATACCGCTCGTGGTGTGGAACGCGCCACCCCGGCGCAGTGAGACGATGGCAGCGTGACCCCGCAACCGACGTCCGCCCCAGAGGAACGGGTCGTACTCCGGATCTCCCCGATGGCCCATTTCGGCGTCGGTTTCCTGGTGCTGGGCATGCTGGCAGTGATCTTCAGCGCCACGTGGACAGCGCCGCTGCTCGTCGTTCCCATCATCTTGTCCGCCTGCATCATCCGGCTGCGGACCGTCGCCGATCGCGACACCGTGACTGCGCGCGGACTGCTCGGCAGCGAGAGCGTGCGCTGGGAGGACATCGAGGGGTTGGCATTCAACAAGGGTTCGTGGGCCCGGGCGCAGCTGACGGACGGCCGTGAACTGCGACTTCCGGCAGTGACGTTCGCAACGCTGCCGCAGTTGACCGCCGCCAGTGGGGGCCGCGTGCCGAATCCGTACGGCTGAGCTCAGCCCAACGGGTTGCCGCCGTTGAGCAGCACCCACAGGGCGATGCCGCCGCCGATGCCGATCAGCAGTGCGGCGAACGAACCGACGAACGGGCGACGGGCCCAGCCGCGGCCTGCGTCGAGCCCGTATCTGCCCGGTCCGGCGAGGATGATCGCGACCACCGCGGCGACCAGCACGACCTTGTATTCGTGCCCGTCGGTCAGGAAATCCGACAGCCTGGCCTCGTGGTGGGCCGCCATCGCTTCCACCAGCAGGCCATTGACCAGGTATGCCAATGCCCCGGCCGCCGCCAACGGGGTGAATAGGCCAAGGATCAGCAGCAGACCCACGAGGATCTGGGCGCCGGTCGCCAGATAGGTCAGGATGTCGGCGTGCTGGTAGCCGACGTCTGCCAGCCGTCCCTCGAAGCCGTCCAGGCCGGGCCCGCCGAACAAGCCGAACGCCTTCTGCAGGCCATGGGCGATCAATACGGCGCCGACGGCCCAGCGCAGCAGCATCAAGCCGAGGTCCTGGGTGCCGCGTCGATCGTCGGCCCGGTTGTCGTCGTAGAGCGGACCGATGTCGGCCGGCTGGACGTAACTCCCCATGGAGTTGTCGCCCGGCTGCACGTACGGCAGCGGCTCGGGCTCGCCGAGCAACCCGAACCCGGGCTGGGAGCCGGTCTTGTAGTTGGGGATGGAGGTGGTTTCGAAGTCACCGGCATAGTCAGAGGAGGGCAAGTCGTCCTCTGGATCGACCAGGCTTGCCGACGAGGGCCGGCCCAGGTCGTCGGGCCTCTGCCATTGGGGATTACTGGTCACCTGCCCAGGGTAAGTGCTCATGATCGGTGAACCGAGGATTGGCGCGGCGCGTCAAACCACCGCGTGGCGCACACCTCCGATCAATCCGTAACCTGGCGGGCATGACACCGCGCGGGCCGTTGCGAGCCGTCGTCGCTCTGTTCTGCGCCGCGATGCTCGCCGTCTCGGGGTGCGCCCGATTCGACAACGCCCAGTCGCAGCCGTTCACCAGCGAGCCCGAGCTGAAGCCGGGGTCCAGTTCGGCTCCCCCGCCGCCGCCCCCGCTGCCGTCGACCGGAATCACCATCTTGACCTTGGGCTCGGCCTTCACCGAGACCTCTTTGACGGCGCCGGTGACACGTTCGGCGACCAAGGCCGACTGGCTGTCGGGCAGCATGATCAGGCCGCTGGTGCTCTCCAGACAGCCCTGCATCACCCCGGGTGCCGGGCATTCTTTCGGGAACGGCTTGGGCGGCAGCGGTGACGGCGGGCTGATGGACATCGTGCTGTCACCGACGTACTCCCAAGACCGGCTGATGTATGCCTACGTCAGCACACCGACCGACAACCGGGTGATCCGCATCGCTGACGGTGACATCCCGAAACCGATCTTCACCGGCATCCCCAAAGGCGCAACTGGCAACATGGGCGCCCTGCAGTTCACGAGCCCGACGACGCTGGTCGTGCTGACCGGCGATGCCGGCGACCCTGCGTTGGCGGCCGACCCGGCGTCGCCCGCGGGCAAGGTGCTGCGCATTGAACAGCCGACGACGGTGAACCAGGCACCGCAGACCACCGCGCTGAGCGGGATGGGATCTGGTGGCGGACTGTGCATCGACCCCTCAGACGGATCGCTCTACATCGCCGACCGCACGCCCACGGCGGACCGGCTCCAACGCATCACGAAGGATTCGAAGGTCTCCACCGTCTGGACCTGGCCCGACAAACCCGGTGCGGCCGGATGCGCCGCGCTGGACGGGACAGTGCTGGTCAACCTGATCAACACCAAGCAGACGGTCGCGGTGCGGCTCGCGGCGGATACGGGCGCGGTGACCGGCGAGCCGGAGGTTGTCCGCCAGGACGTGCACGGTCACGCGTGGGCACTGCAGACCTCGCCAGACGGCAACGTGTGGGGCGCGACGGTGAACAAGACGGCAGGCGACCCGGAAAAGCTCGACGACGTCGTGTTCCCGGTATTCCCGTCCGGCGGCGGATTCCCGCGCAGTAACGCTGACAACACCTAAAACTGCGGCCGCGGCGAACGCGAATGTGACTCAGGCGCCGCGAACGTTCCTTACCGGTCGAAATATGGCGGAAATCTCGACTGGTACGGAACGTTCGCGGCGGTGGTGTTCAGCCGAAGTAGCGCACGCGGCTGATTCCTGCCGCTGCACCCCGGACCTCACAGAAGACGACGCCACGGCCCGACGGTGTGCTGACCGAAGCGCTGACGGTGTCGCCGGCCGCGATCATCTTGAACCAGCGGCCGCCCCGCACGCTGTCGACGAATTCGCCAAGCGTGATCGGCTTGTCATCGCCGAGGCTGACACCAGCACCCCGGCTCATCGAGCGCCGCGCCGTCAACTGGTCACCGGCGACGGCCGCATCGAGAAATGTCGTGACACAACGCCTTTCGCGTCGGCCGGGGCGCCTGAAACCCGTTGCGAAGCCCACGGTGCCGCCGATGCCCTGGTTGCGCAGCAGTTCTTTGGCCAACCGCATCGCCACGGGCACGGATTTCGCGCCCTGGCGCAGCATCTGCGCGACCATCGTCGGCAGCTCCCAATGCGCGCGCAGCCGCTCGATAGCCCACTCGCCATCGACCAGACTCAGGTCATAGCGCAGGTGCATCGGAACGTCGAGCGTTACGCCCGCCGCCATCACGATCTCGAGCACCAGGTCGCGCACCACCGCGCGACCGACCGCCACATCGACATCGCGGTGAAAGATGATCTGCCGCGGGCCGATGAAAGTGTCGTAGAACCGGCCGATCTCGTCGGTTCCGGTGTGGGGGCGCGACCCGTAGGGGTCCTCGACGCGGGCGTCGGCGGTGAAGATGCCGACCCAGCCCGAGCGATCGTGCACATCGGTCGCCGCCGGTGACCGTTCAACCGCCGCCAGCAGTTCGACGTCTACCGCTGCCATCTAAGTGCAGGCCGCCAACACCAGCTCGCGTACCCGAGCCGCGTCGGCCTGCCCCTTGGTCGCCTTCATCACCGCGCCGACGATGGCGCCTGCAGCCTGCACCTTGCCGCCGCGAATCTTTTCGGCCACATCGGGATTGGCGGCCAGCGCCTCGTCGACGGCCGCCTGGATCAGTGAGTCGTCGCGGACCAATTCCAGCCCGCGGGCCTTCATCACCTCAGCGGGCTCGCCCTCTCCTGCGAGTACTCCCTCAACGACTTGACGGGCCAGCTTGTTGGAGAGCTTGCCCTCGTCGACGAGGGCAACCACCGCGGCGACCTGTGCGGGCGTGATGTTCAGCGCGTCGAGTTCGACACCGGCCTCGTTGGCCTTCTGCACCAAAAAGTTTCCCCACCACGCCCTGGCGGCCTCGCTGGACGCCCCAGCTGCGACGGTTGCGGTGACCAGATCGACGGCGCCGGCGTTGACGAGGTCGCGCATCACCTCATCGGAGATGCCCCAGTCCTGCTGAATTCGCTTGCGCGCCAACCACGGATATTCGGGGATGGTTTCGCGCAGCTTCTCCACGAAATCCGCGTCGGGTGCGATCGGCTCCAGGTCGGGTTCCGGGAAATACCGGTAGTCCTGCGCCGTTTCCTTGCTGCGGCCCGGCGACGTGTAGCCGTCTTCGTGGAAGTGCCTGGTTTCCTGGTGGACTCGGCCGCCGGCGTCGAGAACCGCTGCTTGTCTGCGCATTTCATAGCGCACCGCGACCTCAACGCTTTTGAGCGAGTTCACGTTCTTTGTTTCGGTGCGGATGCCGAATTCGGTCGCCCCGGTGGGCTTGAGCGAGACGTTGGAGTCACAGCGCATCGAACCCTGGTCCATCCGAACATCGGAAACATCCAAGGCGCGCAACAAGTTTCGTAGAGCAGTTACGTAGGCGCGGGCGATCTCTGGTGCACGCGCGCCGGTGCCTTCGATCGGCTTGGTGACAATCTCGATCAGCGGCACACCGGCACGGTTGTAGTCGATGAGCGATGTGGTCGCGCCCGCGATACGGCCGGTCTCGCTGCCCAGGTGGGTGAGCTTGCCGGTGTCCTCTTCCATGTGTGCGCGTTCGATTTCCACGCGCCAGGTGGTGCCGTCGTCGAGGGGAACGTCGAGGTAGCCGTTGATCGCGATCGGCTCGTCGTACTGCGAGATCTGGTAGTTCTTCGGCATGTCCGGATAGAAATAGTTCTTCCTGGCGAACCGGCACCACGGCACGATCTCGCAGTTCAGCGCCAGCCCGATCCGGATCGCGGACTCGACCGCGGCCTGGTTGAGCACTGGTAGCGAGCCGGGCAGCCCGAGGCACACCGGGCACACCTGCGTGTTGGGCTCGCCGCCGAATTTGTTGGCGCAGCCGCAGAACATCTTGGTCGCCGTCGACAGCTCGACGTGCACCTCGAGGCCGAGGACGGGCTCGTAGCGCGCGACGACGTCGTCGTAGTCGACCAGGTCAGCGGTGTCGGCGACAGACATGCCCCCGATCCTAGTGGGTCGCTTTTCTCCCGCGATCGCAGGAAATCAGCCGAAGAACTCGGCGGCGTCGTCGTATCGGCTCTGCGGGACCAGCTTCAGCTGACGGACGGCGTCGCCGAGGGGCACGCGGCCGATTTCCTGGCCGCGGAGCGACACCATCATCCCGTACTCCCCCGCGTGGGCCGCGTCCGCGGCGTTGACGCCGAAGCGCGTGGCGAGCACCCGGTCGTACGGGGTCGGTGTGCCGCCGCGCTGCACGTGACCGAGCACGGTGACCCGCACCTCTTTGTTGATCCGCTTTTCCACTTCCGTCGCCAGCTGCTGGGCGACACCGGTGAACTTCTCGTGCCCGAATTCGTCGATCCCACCCTCGCGCAACTGCATTGAACCCTCTGCGGGCTTGGCACCCTCGGCGACAACACAGATGAAGTGCGCATCGCCGCGCACGAAGCGCTGTTTGATCAGCCGGCACACTTCCTCGACATCGAACGGCTGCTCGGGAATCAGCGTCATGTGCGCGCCCGAGGCCAGGCCCGCGTTCAAGGCAATCCATCCGGCGTGGCGGCCCATCACCTCGACGAGCATCACCCGCTGATGCGACTCGGCGG
>LZSH01000487.1 GCA_001665255.1 Mycobacteriaceae bacterium 1482268.1
TCATCGAGTGCCCGAGCGGCACGTCGGATTCGTATGCGTGTGGTCTCGATCTCTGCGAGTGCCCGAATGTCACCGAGTTGTGCGGCGACGAGGCGGAACATGTCGAGCCACTCGACCAGGCTGGCCAGCCCGATGTCGTACACCTCTTTTATCGACGGGGGTTCCATCTTCTCGGTGACATTGCCAAATGTCGCGCTGTACCGATATTCGGCGACCGTCCGGTTTCCGGTCATCCGCAGGTAGTGGCCGAACACGGGGTGCAAATCATCGGGGGTGACCGAGGTGACGATGTCGTTGTCGCCCACATCGGCCCGGCCGACCGTCGGCGCGAGCGAGACCACTACGTCGGTGCCGAGTCCGAATCCGGCAGACGCGAGCACCGCGCCGCGAATTCGGTCATCACGGCCCAGATCGGTAGCCGTCGTGTTTTGCGCATCGAACAGGGCGTAGATGTCAAAGAAGTGGCACTTGCGCCATCCCCGCCGCTCCTCGCCACGCATGGTCGAGACGCTGAATTCCACCGAGTCCAGGAAGCGACCCGCACCCTGCGGGTCGGTGTAGTGGATGACGTAATGGTCCTCGACCTCGCACGCCTCTTTCCAGGCGGTGGGCAATAGGGCGTCATCATCCTCGAACACAAGCAACATCGGAGTGACGACATCGCGACGAAGAACGTGCACCAAGTCCTCGTAGCTTGCTGGCTGCGGGCCAAGCGTGCGTAGGTCGAGTCCAACAACCAGAGGCCGTGTGGCGGGCGTGATCGGGAACAGCTGCGGATGCTCCTTGGCGACGGCACGCGCGTAGCGGACGAACTTCGAGTGCGGACCGTCCAAGGGGATCACCAAATCGGTCTCGGCATCAGTGGGTGAGGCCATCATTCAATTGTGGCGCTCGCGTCCGACAACCCCGCCGCCTCAGTTGTGTCGAACGCCCGTTCGTCAGTGGCCCGCCAGTGTCCCAAGGCAGGGCGAAACGCCGTAGACAGGGCGGCGTCGGGCGGACACAAGCACCCGTCCGGACCTGGACGTACTGGACACCGTAGAACGCTTGTTCACTTTCTCCGGTTCCTTTACACACCAGCGGTCGGCGGTTCGATCCCGTCCGCGCCCACACCTCAAATACTGTTTCCGACAGCGTCTTTCGTGGATGGCTGACTCGGTTCCGCGCTTCCGCAGCAAGCCTTCGAGAGCGCGGCTCCCGCTGGGTGATGGCCACCAAGGTACCCGCATCGGCCGCTAGGAACACGATGTCGTTGACGCCTCGACCGCAAATCAGTTCCAGACGAACAACGCGACGGTGACACCGACTCTCACCAGGCTCAATATTGCGTCGGACACCGTCAATCCTGGAAGCGCTGCAGGCAATGGTCCTGATCGCCCAGCACGCCGCTACGGAATGCGTCGATGCGGGCGAACCCTGCTGGCGCCGCCCTTCCGTTCATGTCGCTGGCCGTCAAGCCGTTGGTGAGCAGGCCGGCCACCGCTTCGTCGAGGTCGCCTGCGGTCAGCGCGACTGTGTTGCCATCGGGGGTGTTCACTTCGCGGACCAGCTTGCTGGTGGCTACCCCAGTGAGGCAGGCCGTCCGCAACCCCGCCTCTTCGCTGTCCAGGGGCATGCCGAGCGAATGCTGCAGAGCCAGCATGTAGCGCGATATCAGCACGGAGTAGGCGGTGTTGTCGCCGGTCAGCCCTGTCGGACCTTCGCTCGCCGCGCCGAGCTTCTTCAGGCCCGCCAGGTCGACCGCGATGGTGTTGGTCGCCGGGCAGAAGGAGGCGGGCGGCGTCGGCCGTGCGTCGGGACACTTGGCAGCCGCATCGAAGGTGAGCTTCGGTTGTGTGGTCGGCTGGAACAGAATGTCCATCGCTGCGATGACGGATTTCACGGAGTTTTGCGAAACCGGCCAGTTGCCGGTTTGACCGCGCTGCAGTTGTACGGGTAGGTCGCCTCGTCGCTGGCTGACCTCGTCCGGGTTGATCCTCTTGCATGTCTTCGGGCCGTCGGTGAAACCGAACTGGAATGCCGAGACGCGCTCGAAGGCCGATCCGTGTTCGCCGCCGCTCGAGGACGCCTTCTTGCTTCTGAATAACGGGTCCCGAAAGGAAATCACACTGGCAAGGAGCGCGTTGAGCCCGTTGCCGGTGGACAACTTGAAGCGGCGTGATTTCCCCTCGGCTACCCAACGCATGAACGCCCCGGCGAAACAGTCCGCCTGCTGCTCGGCCACCAGCGTCGGCGTGTTCGCGGCGTTCAATTCGGCCTGGTATTGCACGGCATGGCCGTACTCGTGCGCCAAGACCATGGCAACCGCCATCTCGCCGTACAACTTTCGCAGCGACGGCAGTAGAACGCCGCGGTCCCAGCCGATCGTGCTGTCCAGTGGACAGAATGCGGCGTTGACCAGTCCCGAGGTCGTCTCACCGCAGAATGACGGGGCGCTGCCGGAATCCTCGGCATCCCAGGACACGATCTTGCGGACCGGGTTGAATCCCTTGCTGAAGGTGTCGCTGAATGTGTGCTTCCAATAGTCCTCGACATCGCTGACGGACTGGACCGCGAGCACGTCGATCGGGCCGTTGTCGGTGTTGGCCGCGGTCCGCGACGGCTTGGGCGCCCCCGCCCTCAACCCTGACGGTCCATCTGCGACTTGCATGCCCGCCACCGTGAACGGGTCGGCGGGCTTTTGAGTCGTCGTGCCGCAAGCCGTAGCCAGCGTCACCGTCGCTACAGCGATGGTGGCGACTTTGCGGAGCGGGCCCAGACTGGGCCTCGCCAGAACTGAGCGGAGACCGTCTTGGTTCCGGTCTTCGGCGCTCTTGGCGGCGATGAGTTTTGCGCGGTGCACGATGCAGTTGATTATCGCCGCGATGAATGTAATCCGCAGAGTATTTGGCTGTTACACGCGCACAGGCTTGTCGCCAAGTCGTAGAAAACCGGGACGCGTCGCAACGGTCTGATCTTTGCTGCTGTGCGCCATCGCAAATTCGGCAATGATGATTTACAACTCGCGTCGCGAGAGTTGTGGCGCCGCTGCCGAGTTCGGCACCAAGTACGCCGGCGATGACTTGGAGGCGGGATCACATCCAGGCCTTGCGGTGGTCGGCCATACTTCTCGATTGGTGGGTGGTATTGCGATCATTTGGCGGGTACGGCCGACAATTTGCCCACAGAGTGATCGTGAAGTGATTGACTGGAACGGCCCAGAATTCGCGTCATTTGACTACATGAGGAGTAAGCATGGAATGGGGTGCGTCGTGGGATTTCCTATGGCACTTTCTGGTTATCTTCGCGTGGATCGCATATCTGCTGGTGCTTTTCCAGATCCTGGTAGACCTATTCTGGCGGGACCACAAGACGTCGGGTTGGGTCAAGGCGATCTGGGTGTTCTTCCTGATCCTGTTCCCCTGGCTCACCGCGCTGATCTACTTGATCGCCCGCGGCAGAGGCATGGCAGAACGGGCGCGGGAAGCGGCCGCCGCTGCGAAGTCGGAAACAGACGCCTACATTCGGGAGGCCGCCGGCCGGTCGCCGGCGCAGGAGATCGCCGACGCGAAGGCGCTTTTGGACGCTGGAACGATCACGCAGTCCGAGTTCGAGTCGCTGAAGGCTAGATCGCTGAGCTAGGAGCCGGTTGGAAGGAAGTCTGACGAACCAACCTTCATCACTTGCCAACGCGGTCAGCGGTCGAGGCAACGCTTCAATTCTTTCGGCCTCGGATTTGATCTATGCGCGCCCGAAAGATCGGTGTACCGTCCGCGTCCTCCGATGACTTTTGGCCGCCGCCCTAGTCTTGCTAGATATGCCCAGAACCAATCTTTCGATGTCGATCTCGGCCGACGGCTATGTCGCCGGGCCCGACCAGAGCCAGGAGCAACCGCTCGGCGTCGGCGGCATGGCGCTTCATGACTGGCATTTAGGCCCCGCGAAGGATCATCCCGTCAACCGCCAGGTGGTCTCCGACATGATGGACGGCATGGGCGCAACGATCATGGGCCGCAACATGTTCGGCCCGATTCGTGGCGAATGGGAGACCTCGGATTGGAATGGGTGGTGGGGCGACGACCCGCCGTACCACTGTCCCGTGTTTGTCCTGACCCACTATCCACGCGACCCGATCGAGATGGAGGGTGGGACCACGTTTCACTTCGTCACCGACGGGATCGAGTCGGCCTACGCCCTGGCGACAGCAGCTGCTGGTGGACGCGACATCTCGATCGCCGGTGGAGCCTCATGCGCCCGGCAGGCGATCGCAGCGGGACTGGTCGACGAGATCGATCTTCAGA
>LZSH01000488.1 GCA_001665255.1 Mycobacteriaceae bacterium 1482268.1
CAGCCGGAGAATTCGCTGGCATCAATGGATCAAAACGGTATCGAACAGGCGGTGCTATCCACACCGATCCCGTTGAGCTTTCTCGACGCACCGGCCTCGCGGAGGATGGCGCGTGAGCTCAATGACTTTGCCGCCAACCTCGTCTCTCAACGGCCCGATCGGTTCGGCTACTTCGCAACCCTGCCGCTACCCGACGTCGGCGCCGCGATCGACGAGGCGGTCTACGCGATCGATGAGGCGAACGCATCCGGTGTGCTGATGCTGAGCAACCATGCGGGCGTGTACCAAGGAGATCCGATACTCGACCCTCTCTATGAGGAACTCAACCGCCGGCGCGCGGCTGTCTTCGTCCATCCCACCGCGACGCACAGTCCTCTTGTGGGTGTTCAGCCATCTCAGCTGGAGTTCGGATTCGACGCCACCCGATCGGTAGCGAACCTGATCATCAACGACGTTCTCGACCGGTATCCGGCGATCAGGTTCGTGTTCACTCACAGCGGCAGCTGCGTTCCGTCGGTGGCGCACAAGCTGATCAACCGCAGGCCCGTGGTCGCCGCCTATACCGCGTACATGCGTGATCACGGGAAGCCACCACCCGTGGACGAGCTGCTCGACCAGCTTGCAGCCGCCGAAGAGACCGCCCGTCGGCAGATCGCGCGGTTGTATTTCGATACTGCGCTGTCGACCGCACCCGCGGTACTGGACGCGTTGACATCGTTGGTCCCCACCTCACATATCTTGCTGGGCACCGACTTCCCGTTCGGCCAAGAGATTGGACTGCATTACACGCTGCGTGGCATCTCGCACTATCGCAGATTCAGCGAGAGCGACCGCGCAGCGATACTGCGCGGGAACGCTAGCGAGTTGCTAGCGCTCGGTAGGCCCGCCACGCCTTCGTGATTCCGAACTCCGCGACCAACAGAAACACCGCGGTGATCTGGTCGCGACCCGCTCCTGCCGAAATTGCCAGATCCAGGTGCATGGTGAACGATTCGTCCAGCGTCTGGTTGAGAACGTCGGTTGCCAGGCATGCTAATGCCCGCTCCCGCGGTGACATGTCCGGCGAATTCCACCGCTGATTGAACTGGTCGGTAAAGAATTTGGCGAAGTCTGCGTTCAGCTCAGCGAGCGCATCGGCGACTTCGGGCGACAACCGCTGACGCTCGCGAATCGCCATGCGGTCGGACTGGCTCGGAAATCCCGACTGTTGCAGCTCTTGCAAGGCAACCGCGGCGGTGGGGTATCCCACGTATGGTGCCAGGTGGCGGATCCCCGCTACACACACTCCTATTGGCACGCCGTGTGCGCCGGCCATCTGCACATGGGTCAGCAGCGGAAAGCCGACATTGCCCGTGCACAGGTCAGCAGCCAGAAACACAAAAGTCTTCTCACGCATCGTCAACTGTGGCAGCGACCAAGCATGCACTCCGACTTCGGTTGCCATTCGGCCGAATTCAGGGTCGAGCGCCGCAACCTGATCCTGGTTGGCGAGTTTCATGACGTGACTCCTTGACAAACCGGCGTGGCAGACAACGAGCCCGGCGCGGGTAGGTGAAACAGCCTGCGCCGCATGGCGTCAAACATCAATGTCGGCACGAACCGCGTCAGGTTCGCCAACAGCCTCGCATCCTTGCCGACGACGTAGCGGGAACGCGGGCGTGACTTCGTCACCACCGCGGCCACCAAATCGGCCACGACCGACGGCGGGCTACCGTTCTGCTCTCGGGACATCGCGACCTGAACCATCCCGAGATACGAGTCGCGGTACAGCTCGGACCCTGCGGGGGTGAAGCCGGCCACCACGGCGTGGGCGTCCCGCTCGACCTTGTCCACCGCGTCAGTGCGGATACTGGCCGGCTCTATCAGCACAACCCGAATGCCCCACGGCGCCAATTCCTGCCGGAAGGCATCGGCGATTGACGCGATGGCCGCCTTGGACGACGCCAGCGGGCCACCAAAAGGCGGTGTCATGCGATCGCCGATCGACCCGATGATCACGAGCCGTCCTCGTGCTTGCCGCAGCAGAGGCGTGAACGCCTGCGTGACGGCGACCTGGCCGAACACGTTCACCTCGTACTGGTGCCGCAGGGCGTCGATGTCGACGAGCTCCATCGGAGAGGTGACGCCGATCCCCGCGTTATCGACCAATGCGTTGAGACCCGGCGGTCCAACGTGTTGGCTGACGGTTTTTACCGCAGCGCTGATTTGGTCGCTCGCGGTGATATCGAGAACTAAAGGTGTGATATTGCCTGATCGCGACGCGCGGATCAGCGCGGTGCCGTCGTCTGATCGTCGGACTCCGGCGTAGACGTGCCAGCCGCCGTCGGCGAAGCGAAGCGCCGTGGCCCGGCCGATACCGGTCGATGCGCCGGTTATGACGATGTGGCGATGCGGACAGGTCATGTTTCCTCCAACGGTGTGGCTGTTTCGGGCACCCACTGGTCGTGGCGCAGCGGCAAGGCGAACCGGACCGGCGTCCACTACCAATGCCTTGACGCGGCGGGTTCACGAAGCCTCACGATTTGGGAAGGCCGCTATCACGTGACGGGCGAAAAGGCGCATCTGGTCGAGCATTTCGTCGACCGATTCCGCGACGAACAGAGTGGCAGAGTAGGCATCAAGACCGGCCTCCGCAAAGGCCGCCACCTTCGCACATACCTCGTCGGGCGTGCCGATGAGGTTGTCGGCGATGTACTTGTCCTCGTCAACGCCCTTCATCATGGTCTCCGTAAGCGAACCCCGGAACAGCTGGAACGTGGAACGCCGGAACTTCTCCCTCGCCTGGGCCGACGTATCGGCGATGCAGACAACCGATTGCAGGGCAATGGTGATGTCGGCCGGATCACGACCTACGTCCCGGGCATGTGCGAGCACTTTCGCCCGCCCCGCGGCTATCTCGGCAGGACCGAGCTTGGCCGGCAGCCACCCTTGGCACCGCTCACCGGCGCGGCGGATCGCGCCCTTTCCGTTACCGCCGGAGAAGATCGGCAATGGCGACTGCACCGGCTTGGGATAGGACTCGACGTCGACGAACCGGCGGTACTTGCCGTCGTAGCTCGATCGCGGTTGCTCAAACAGCACGCGCAGCGATTCGATGCCCTCGACCATCAGGTCGTTGCGGTTGGCTGCCGCCAGATCCGGTGTCACGGCCTCGAACTCGTCGCGGTAGCCACCGGCGGCCACCGCCAGGGTTACGCGACCGCCGCTGATCTGGTCGAGGGTGGCAACCTGCTTGGCGAGCAGCACCGGGTCCCGCATCGGCAGTACGAGGATTCCGGTGCCCAGTCGCACCGCAGACGTCTTGGCGGCGATGGTTGCGAGCATCATCAGCGGCTCGAAGTAGTCGGGGGCGGTATGCCAGGCATCGCGAACGAACTGCTGAGTGCTCAGATGGTCGTTGCCGGCAACTTCGTCGTAGCCGAGCTGCTCAGCCTCGACGGCGATTCGCACGACGTCGTCGGCCGACGCGAACGGCACCGGATACGCCATGCCCGCCAAGCAGGTGGGAACGTCCACTCCAAACTTCATGCCGTCCACGATGGCCGGAGCGGTACCGGTGCCGAATCTGTCGAATGACTGTATTTACGCCCAATCGAGCGCGGCGAGTTCGTGCCTAGCCGCGACACCCAACTTGGGAAATGCCTTGTATAGGTGATAGCCGACGGTGCGGGGGCTGATGAACAGCTGCGCGCCGATGTCCCGGTTGCTCATCCCGGTCGCGGCCAACCGCACCACCTGGAGCTCCTGGGGAGTCAAACGTTCTTGTCCGCCGATCTGTTCGGCAGCCGCGACGCGTTCACCGGTTGCCCGCAATTCGGTGCGGGCCCGCTCGGCCCATGACCGGGCACCGATCTCGTCGAACAACCGCAACGCCGCGCGCAGCGGCGCGCGGGCGGCGGACCGGCGCCGGACCCGCCTGAGCCATTCCCCATAGAGCAACTCGGTGCGTGCCCGAGCCATCGGCCGGTTCACTTCGTCATATATCCGGATCGCCGACAGATAGTGATTCTCTGCTTCATGCCCGGCGCCAAGCAGAGCGCGACAGCGATGCAGATGCGCCTGGGCCACCGGATTGTCACGGCGGGTGGCCCAGGGCGCGAAGGTCGCCATTGCCTCGGCGGCTCGCTCCGGAGCACCGCTTCGCGCGGCGGCCTCCGCCCACTCCGGCGGGGACGGTAAGGCGATGGCGGGATGTCGCCGCAGCTGCATGGGTATGGCGGAAAGTCGTTCCAATGCAGCGGCATACCGCCCATACCCCAGATCGAGCACGGCCAGCGCCAGCGCCGCCGTTCCCGCACCCGACAAATGATGGTCGGCGCCCCGGCGTACGGCGTCGTCGGCCAGCGCCACGCAGGAATGCTCATCACCGGTCATCGCGGTTACCAGAGCGAGCACGGCGCGCAGGTTCGCCGCCGAATTCAGCTGCCCGGTGTCCTGCGCGATTTGAACTCCCTCGTTCGCGGTGCGCAATGCTTCCTGCAGGCGACCCGATACCAGCGCGGCTTGCGAGTGCTGCAGCAGGATGTGCGGCAGGCCACCGATCATTCCGCGCTCGCGCGCCTCAACGAGCATTCGCCCCGTCTGGTCCCACGCCGCGCCGGCGTCGCCGATGATCATTCGTAGGAAAGCGCTGTGAATTGCCAGGTTGCCCACTGTCATTCCCAACCGCTCGGGTTGCACCCTGTGCACGGCATCCGGCAATTCCGGTATCTCTTCGTCGGGGTGATTCGACTGCAAGCGGGCCAAAATGGAACTGGCGGCGAGCATCGGGACGAACGGGTGGTCTTCGGGCAACGAGACTTTGTCCATCAGACCGGCGGCTCGGCCGAGTTTCGGTGCTTCGTCAGCGAAGTAGGCCATCCGCACCACTTCAATGAGCATCCGGGAGGCCTCTTCGCAGTCCCAGTCATAAACGATCTCGGCACCCTCGAGCACCATTTCTGATGCAAGCCTTGGTGTTCCGCGTTCGAATTCGACCCGAGCGCGTACCCATGCCAGCTTGCCCAATGTGCCCGGATCCCCGCCGAGCGCCGCGGCTTCCTGCGCAATCGCTGCCGCGAGGTCCAGCTGACCCGAATCGCGCGCGCTCATCGCTGCGGCAGCAAGTCGCTTTCCTCGCAGAAGCGCGTCACCGGTCAGCCTGGCGGCACGCTCGTGCGCGGCCGCAGCCGCCGCGTAACCGCCGCGTCGCTCGGCCCGCTCGGCCGCCTCTTCCATCGCCTCGGCGGCTGCCTCGTCAAACCCGACGGCCGCAGCGGCCCGATGCCAGGCGCGCCGATCGGCGAACTTCGAACCCGCCAACACTTCTGCCAGCGCGCGGTGGGCGGTGATGCGATCGGAAACCGCCGAGCGTCCGTAGACGGCCGACCGGATCAGTGGATGTCGGAACATCAGCTCGGCGTCCGACAGCCGAACCAGCAGGGCGCGCTCGGCGGGCTCGAAGTCATTGATTCCCAAGCCGATTCGGGCAAGCGCGTCGAGAACCAAGCCGAGCTCGCCACTAGTGTCGGCCGCGGCCACCAGAATTGCCATCCGGGTGGCTTGCGGCAGACGATCGATTTGTATGCCAAACGCGTCCAGCACCCGGCGGCCGGCGCTTGACCGCGCGGCTGTCACGGTCGGCGGTCCTAAGACGGGATCGCCTGCTCGCAGCGCTCCCGCTAATTCGATGAGAGCCAACGGGTTTCCGGCGGCCTCCTGGATCAATCGGTCGCGTTGATCGGGTGCAAGATCAGCGGCACGTTCTGTAAGCAACGCCGCCGACGCCGAATCGCTCAGCCCGCCCAGATGGAGGGTGCGCAGACCGGAAAAGTTCAAGGCCCGGTCGTCTCGGCTCGCCACCAATAGCACCACACCCTCGGCACCGAGCCGGCGCCCCGCGAACAGCACGGCGTCGACCGATGCGCGGTCGAGCCACTGGGCGTCGTCGATCAGACAGAGCACCGGCCCATCCGATGCGACCTCGGAAAGCAACGTCAGCGTCGCCAGCCCAGCCAGGAATCGGTCCACCCCCGGCGCCTCTTCGAGACCGAACGCCGCACGAAGCGCGGTGGCCTGCGGATCGGGTAACTCGTCAAGGCGGTCTATGCAGGTGCGCAATAACAAGTGCAAGCCCGCAAACGGCAGCTCAGCCTCCGACTCCACCCCTGCACAGCGCAGGACCCGGAAACCCTTCGCCTCGGCGCCGATACCTTCCAGCAGTGCTGTCTTGCCGCTGCCGGCCTCGCCCTGCACCACCAGAAAGGAGCTGCGACCGCCGCGGGCATCGGCCAGAAGCCCGTGGATGTCGGCCAACTCTGCCGCCCTCCCGTGCAGCACAATCCCAACCTATCTACAAGGGAGAAGCACCCCGCAAGTGTTCGAAGATCAGTGACGTCTGCGTACCCGCGACATCGGCATCGGAGTTCAGGTTTTCGACCACGAACGCTCGCAGGTCCTCGGTGTCGCTGGCGGCCACGTGCAGGATGAAGTCGTCGGCGCCGGCGAGAAAGTAGACGTCCATCACGCGCGGGTTGCGCCGGATCTGCTGGATGAAGCTGCGGATCTTGCCCCGGGCGCTCGCCTGCAGGCTGACCGAGATCATCGCCTGCAGCGACAGGCCGATGGCCCCCGGATCGATGTCGGCGTAGAAGCCGCGGATCACCCCGAGCTCTTGCAGCCGCCGAACCCGGCCATGGCACGTCGACGGTGCGATTCCGACGGCGTCGGCGAGCGCGCTGTTGGGCATGCGGGCGTCGCGGTGCAACAGGATCAGAATCCGCCGGTCGACGTCATCGAGCGTGGGCGGCCGAACATCCTTCGGCGGACGCCGGCGACCCGCCGTTGCGTTTGCCGAATCTTCGCTCATAAACGCATTCTATTGAATGCTATTCGATTTAGTTGCGTAATTGTCGAAGGTTATTCAGAATTTTAGTTAGCCATCGACCATCAGGAGAGATCATGCGCGTCGGCGTCCCGACCGAGATCAAGAACAACGAGTTCCGAGTCGCCATCACCCCCGCCGGCGCAGCCGAACTGGTCCATCGCGGCCACGAAGTGCTCATCCAGGCGGGCGCAGGTGAAGGGTCTGCGATCTCCGACGCCGACTTCAAGCGCGCGGGCGCCCAGATCATCACCAGCGTCGACGAGGTCTGGGAAGCAGCCGACCTCCTCCTGAAGGTCAAAGAACCGATCGAACCCGAGTACGCCCTCATGCATCCCGGCCAGACGCTGTTCACCTATCTGCATCTGGCCGCCTCCAGGCCCTGCACCGATGCGCTGTTGACCTCGGGCACCACCTCGATCGCCTACGAAACCGTGCAGACCGCAGATGGCGCGCTTCCGCTCCTCGCCCCGATGAGTGAGGTTGCGGGCCGGCTCTCGGCGCAGGTCGGCGCGTATCACCTGATGCGCAGCCACGGCGGCCGTGGCGTCCTGATGGGCGGCGTGCCCGGCGTCGCCCCAGCGGAGGTCGTCGTGATCGGCGGCGGAGTGGCCGGCTACAACGCCGCCCGCATCGCCAGGGGCATGGGCGCTCACGTCAACGTGTTCGACGTCAACGTCAACACGCTGCGCAAGATCGACAACGAAAGCGGCGGATCCATCGAGACCCGCTACTCGTCGATGCTGGACCTCGAGGACGCGGTCAAGGGCGCCGACCTGGTCATCGGCGCTGTGCTCGTGCCCGGCGCAAGGGCGCCGAGGTTGGTCACGAATTCGACTGTCGCACATATGAAACCGGGCGCGGTGCTGGTCGACATCGCGATCGACCAGGGCGGCTGCTTCGAAGACTCACGGCCGACCACGCATGACGATCCCACCTTCGCGGTGCACGACACGGTCTTTTACTGCGTGGCCAACATGCCCGGCGCGGTGCCGCGCACGTCGACCTACGCGCTCACCAACGCGACCATGCCGTATGTGGTCAGGCTCGCCGAGCGAGGCTGGAAGGCGGCATGTCAAGCCGATCCCGCTCTGGCGAAGGGGCTTTCGACGCATGCGGGTGCGCTGCTGTCCGAGCAGGTGGCAGCCGACCTCGACCTGCCGTTCACCGATCCGGCCACTGTGCTGGCCTGATCATTCAAGCGAACAATTCCCCGTCCACGTAGAGCCAGCGGCGGGCTCTCACGGCGAAGCGGGACCGCTCGTGCACGACACCCGTTCGTCGGTTTCGGCGATAGTGAGCGCGGAACTCCACCACTCCCATGTCATCGTCGGGCTGCCCCGCCACGGCGTCGAGGATCTCCAGGCCCGTCCACACGTCGTCCGACGGATTCAGCGTCTCGGGCCGGGTACGGGGATGCCACGTTCGCCAGACATAGTCGAGGTCTCCCACTGCGTACGCGCTGTACCGCGACCTCATCAACTCCTCGGCGGTCGCGGCCTGTCGCTCCCCCGCATGTAGCGGCAGGCAGCACCGGCCGAACTGCTCGCCGCTGCCGCACGGACATTCATCGGTCGCCGACACGATTCACAGTCTGGCCGATTCCTTTCTTGACGCCTGTCAAGTACCGTCGGGGCATGGTTCTCGCCGACGTGTTCCCCGATGCCCCGACGACCACGGATGACGCCCTTGCCCTATTCGACGCCAGTCCGGCCGTCGAACCGGAGTTCATGATCGGCACCTGGCACGGCGCGGAGTTGCCCACCGGTCACCCGCTGGACGGCCTGCTGGAGGCGAGCGGGTGGTGGGGAAAACAGTTCGTCGACGGCGAGACCGTGCACCCACTGCTGTTCACCACCAGCGATGGCCACGCGCTCTGGGCCGTCAACCCGACGCTGGCCTTCTCCGGCTTGGGCATCGTCACGAAGGTCCCGGCGCTGCGGCGGCGCAATCACGCGTCCGCCATCAACGCCGCGAGCCCGCTGCTGCGGACAAGCAGCCCCAAGGCCAGGCTGCGCACCACACGCTTTCGCGGCGTCGACACGGCGACGATGATCTACGACCAGCTTCCCGTCAACGACGTGTTCCGCAAGATCAGCGATGAAAGCGTCATCGGCGCAATGGATCTACGCGGCTCGAAGAGGCCGTACTTCTTCGTCCTGATGCGTGACGACTCGCTGCAACTCCGCTAGAACGACATAAGAAGATCGCTTGTCCGCCACCAGATCAGCGTGGCGAACACGACGACGACCGCAACCGTCGCTCCCACCTGCACCGGAAGACGATTTCTGACGGGCGCGTACGCGTAGGCGAACGCGACAACACCGCCCGTCGCCAGCCCGCCGAGGTGTCCCTGCCAACTGATCGACGGCACCGTGAACGTGATGACGAGGTTGATCACTATCATGATGACCACCCAGCGGATGTCGACGTTGACTTTCCTGCCCACAACGAAAGTCGCTGCGAACAAACCGAACACCGCGCCCGAGGCTCCCAGGGTCGGCGCGTCCAACGGCGAGAACAGGTAGATCAGCACCGACCCGCCCAACGCACTCAGCAGATATAGCGCACAGAACCGCAGTCGCCCCAGCCAGATCTCGAGCGGTGGCCCGACGACGTACAACGCGAACATGTTGAACACAATGTGGGTGAGTCCGCTGTGCAGGAATGCCGACGTCAGCAGCCGGTACAGCTCGCCGTCGGCGACTGCAGGCGACCACATGACGAAGTCCACCTCCACGCGAGGCGACAGCGCCTGCGCGATGAACGTGAGCACGTTGATGGCAATCAACACGTAGGTGACCACCGGTGTCGTCCCACCCCATCGGCCGACCGTCCGCGTTTTCGGCGCGCGCACCGATTTCGCTGCGGCACCGACACATTCCGCACATTGATGCCCCACAGCGGCGTCGCGCATGCACTCCGGGCAGATGTAGCGGTGACACCGCGTGCACTGCACGTACGTCGTTCGATCGGGGTGGCGGTAACACGTCGGCGTCATGGGCGTGGTCATGCTCAGGCCCCGAGCAGCCACGGCACAAGGGCCGCGGCGACCTCGCCGATCAGCGGCCGGTTGTTGGGCGCCTCGGGGTCTTCTGCCTGCGCGCGCGTCATGATCGCCAGCAGTAGTTTCTCGCCGCCCGGCCCGTAGGCGATACCGACGTCGTTGGTGCTGCCGTAATCGCCGTTGCCCGTCTTGTCGGCGGTGGTCCATCCCGACGGCAGCCCGGACCGCATGCTCGAGGTCTCGTTGGCCCGCATCCACTCCTCGAGCTGCTGACGCTGCGGTGGCGCCAACACGTCACCGGCCAGCAGGCTGCGGAATCCGCCGCCGAGCGCATTCGGGGTGCTGGTGTCGCGCGGATCTCCCGGTGTCGCCGAGTTCAATTCGGTCTCCCAGCGGTCCAGCCGGGTCTGCTCGTCGCCGATGCTGCGCGCGAAATCGGTGATGGCCGACGGTCCGCCGATCGTCTGGAGCAACAGGTTGCCCGCCGCGTTGTCGCTCACCTGCACCGCCGCCGCGCAGAGTTCGGCGAGTGGCATCTGGCCCCCGGCGTTGGGTGCCGTCCTCGGCGAATTGGGCAACGCGGCCTGCACCGGGTCGACGAACACCGGCCGGTCCAGCGACAGTTCACGGCTTTGTGCCATCTGCAGCACCCGGGCCGCGGCGTAGGCCTTGAACGTCGAGCATATCGCGAAGGACTCACCGTCGAGATGCGACACCGTGCGACCCGAGGCGAGGTCGACGGCGTACACACCGATCTTGGCCTGATACCGGCGCTGTAGCGCCTCGATGCGGTCGTACGGCGGCAGGACCGGCTCGCCGGGGTCGGCAAGGGCGCGCGTCTGCGCGCGTACGGCAAAACCGGCGACGGCCAGCCCACCGATCAGCACGCTTCGCCGGGACAGCTGATTCACCGCTCCACTGTAGGCGATCAGCCTGCGATCGCCCGAAGCGGCTGTGGCAGTGACCTTTTCGTGCGGTAAGGACCTAACACCGCCGCCCCGAACGGCCTGTTCAGCAGCCGGCGCGCCACCGCATTGACCTCGTCGAGGGTGACCTGGTCTATCAACGCCAGCGTTTCGTCGATGGTGCGGTGCTCGCCGTAGTTCAGCTCGCTGCGGCCGATGCGGTTCATCCGCGAGCCGGAGTCCTCCAGACCCAGCACCAGCCCGCCCCGCAGCGAGCCCTTCGCGATCCGGCACTCGGATTCGGTGATCCCGTCGCGGGCAACCGTTTCCAGTACGTCGGCGGTCACCCGGGCCACTTCGCCGAAGCGCTCGGGCAGGCAGGCCGCATAAACCGACAGCGCACCCGTGTCGGAAAACGTGTCCACCGTCGAATACACCGAGTACGCCAAGCCACGCGTCTCGCGAATCTCTTGGAACAACCGAGAACTCAGGCCTCCGCCCAACGCGGTGTTCAACACCGACAACGCCCAGCGGTGGTTCCAGTGCCTGCCCGGTACGCGCACGCCCAACGACATGTGCGTCTGCTCGGCGTCGCGGGTGACCACTTCGAGGGACGGTTGACCGGTGACACGGCTGGCGCCTTTGCGCGGCGGGACCGCGGTGCGATCACGCACCAGGTGCCGGCCGAAGTGCTCCCGCACCAGCTGCACCACTTCGTCATGGTCGACGTTGCCCGCGACCGCCACCACCATCCGCTCGGGTGTGTAGCGGCGAACGTGGAACGAGTGCAGCTGTGAGCGGCTCATCGCGGAAACCGATGCAGCGCTGCCGATCACGGGGCGCCCGACCGGATGCGCGCCGAACACCGCCGACAGGAAGACATCGCCCAGCGTGTCCTCCGGATCGTCGTCTCGCATGGCGATCTCCTCGAGCACCACAGCGCGTTCGAGCTCGACGTCCTCGGTCGCGCACACACCGCGCAGCACCACGTCGGCGACCAGGTCCACCGCCAGTTCGAGATCGGTGTCCAGCACGTGCGCGTAGTAGCAGGTGTGCTCCCGCGCGGTGAACGCATTCAGCTCACCGCCGACGGCGTCCACCTCCTGGGCGATCTCCACCGCGCTTCGCGTCGGAGTGGCCTTGAACAAGAGGTGTTCGAGGAAGTGCGCGGCGCCTGCGACGCTGGGCCCCTCATCGCGCGAACCGACGCCCACCCACACGCCGACCGAAGCCGAGCGCACCGACGGGATGTACTCGGTGACGACGCGCAGTCCACCGGGCAGCGTGGTGCGCCGCACCGTGGACTCGGTCATGGACTCGTCGCCGCGGCGGACCCGTCGCAGGCCCGCCTTTCCGCTAGCTGCCTGCCGTGGCATCGACAGGCGAATCAGCCGACGAGGCGTCCGCGGTGGTCTCTTCCTCGGCGACGAGGACAAGCGAGATCTTGCCGCGGTTGTCGATATCGGCGATCTCAACCTGCAGCTTGTCGCCGACCTTCACCACATCCTCGACCTTGGCGATGCGCTTGCCCCGGCCGAGCTTGCTGATGTGCACCAGGCCGTCGCGGCCCGGCAGCAGCGACACGAACGCGCCGAAATCGGTTGTCTTGACCACGGTTCCGAGGAACCGCTCGCCGATCTTGGGCAGCTGCGGGTTGGCGATGGCGTTGATCTTGTCGATCGCCGCCTGCGCCGACGGTCCGTCGGTGGCGCCGACGAACACGGTGCCGTCGTCCTCGATCGAGATCTGGGCGCCGGTTTCCTCGGTGATCGAGTTGATCATCTTGCCCTTGGGGCCGATCACCTCGCCGATCTTGTCGACGGGGACCTTGATCGCGGTGACGCGCGGCGCGTACGGGCTCATCTCGTCGGGGCTGTCGATGGCCTCGGCCATCACCTCGAGAATGGTCAGCCGCGCATCCTTGGCCTGCGACAGCGCACCGGCCAGCACCGTCGACGGAATGCCGTCGAGCTTGGTGTCCAGCTGCAGCGCCGTGACGAAGTCCTTGGTGCCGGCGACCTTGAAGTCCATGTCGCCGAAGGCGTCTTCGGCGCCCAGGATGTCGGTCAGAGCGACGAAGCGACGTTCGGTGCCGCCCGCCTCCAATTCAACGTCGTCGGACACCAGGCCCATCGCGATACCGGCGACGGGAGCCTTCAATGGAACGCCCGCGTTCAGCAGCGCCAGGGTCGACGCACACACCGAGCCCATCGACGTGGAACCGTTGGAGCTCAACGCCTCCGACACCTGCCGGATGGCGTACGGGAACTCCTCGACGCTGGGCAGCACCGGAATCAGGGCCCGCTCGGCCAGCGCGCCGTGACCGATCTCGCGCCGTTTCGGCGAACCGACCCGACCGGTCTCACCGGTCGAATACGGCGGGAAGTTGTAGTGGTGCATATAGCGCTTCGACGTCTCCGGCCCCAGCGAGTCGATCTGCTGCGCCATCTTGATCATGTCCAGCGTGGTGACACCCATGATCTGGGTCTCGCCGCGCTCGAACAGCGCGCTGCCGTGCGCCCGCGGCACCACGGCCACCTCGGCCGACAACGCGCGGATGTCGGTGATACCACGGCCGTCGATGCGGAAGTGATCGGTCAGAATCCGCTGGCGGACAAGCTTTTTGGTCAGCGACCGGAATGCGGCGCCGATCTCCTTCTCGCGGCCGGCATACTGTTCGGCCAGCCGCTCGAGCACCTCGACCTTGATCTCGTCGGTGCGGTCGTTGCGTTCGGTCTTGCCGGCGATGGTCAACGCCTGCGACAGCGCGTCGGTGGCCACCGAGGAGACCGAGTAGTACACGTCGTCGCCGTAGTCGGGGAAGACGGGGTACTCACCGGTCGGCTTCGCGGCGCGGTCGGCGAGCGCCTGCTGCGCCTCGCACAGCACGCGGATGAACGGCTTGGCGGCTTCGAGACCCTCGGCGACGACGGTTTCCGTCGGCGCCTGAGCGCCCGCGCCGACGAGCTCGATGACCTTCTCGGTGGCCTCGGCCTCGACCATCATGATCGCCACGTCATCGCCCACGACCCGGCCGGCGACCACCATGTCGAAGACCGCGCGCTCCAGCTGCTCGACGGTCGGGAATGCCACCCAGGTGCCGTCGATCAGCGCGACACGCGTACCGCCGACGGGACCGGAGAACGGCAGCCCGGCCAGCTGGGTGGACGCCGAGGCGGCGTTGATCGCCAACACGTCGTAGAGGTCGTTGGGGTCGAGCGACAGGATCGTGACCACGACCTGGATCTCGTTGCGCAGCCCGCCGACGAACGACGGCCGAAGCGGCCGGTCGATCAGGCGGCAGGTCAGGATGGCGTCGGTGGACGGACGTCCCTCGCGACGGAAGAAGGAGCCGGGAATACGCCCCGCGGCATACATGCGCTCTTCGACGTCGACCGTCAGCGGGAAGAAGTCGAAATGCTCCTTGGGGCTCTTGCTGGCGGTGGTCGCCGACAGGAGCATGGTCTCGTCGTCGAGGTAGGCGACGGCCGATCCTGCGGCCTGCTGGGCAAGACGTCCCGTCTCGAAGCGGATGGTGCGCTTGCCGAAGTCTCCGTTGTCGATGACGGCGGTCGCTTCGTAGACCCCGTCCTCAATTTCTGCAACAGACATATGTGTCCGTAAGGCCTCTCTGGCTCTGTTCAGCTGTTTTGCGTCGTCACGCTCATAACGCTGAGCAACCTGCCAGACCACGGGCCTTGATACGGCTACGGCCGTCGATCGAAGCTGCCGGAGAACTCTCCCCGGCAGCCACTACCGAAGACCGCCCGATCAGGCGGGGTCCGCCAGGGACGCGCCGGAGCGGTGCACGCGGAAATGCGAGAACCGCACCGATTGTTCGCCGCCGCACGAAACCGGCTGACGAACGGACCCATCTTACCTTGGCGCAGGTCTGCGTCCGCAATCCGGCGTCAGGGGCGGCGGCCCCATCCACCGATGACCGTCGGCGCCGTGTACACCGCATTAGCGGCCGCGATCGCGTCGACGAGCCGGTCGGCCAACGTGTCGAGACCCATCTGCTCCTCGGTGGTGACGCCTGAGGCAACGATCGCGGGCGCCATGGCGCGGGCCACATCGACCACGTACCTTGCCGCGTGTCCGTCGCGCGGCGACGAAAAGGACTGCAAGCCGAGCGAGCCGATGTCCGCGTAGCCGGCCTGCTCGAAGTACAGAGGCAGCCGCATCCCGACGCGCGCGTCCACCTGAGCGTGGTCGAATCCGGCACGGATCCATTCACCGACCTGGGAAAACAGCTCCACCTCAGGCAGCGCGCGCGCTCCGCCGATGTCGTAATCGACGGCGACGAAGACGCCACCGTGGCGCAGATTGCCCATCTGATGGGCCAGCACGTCGACCGCGTCGGGCAGGTGCATCAGCAGGAGCCGGCAGACCGCGCCGTCGAACGGCTCGTCGGCCCTATAGGTGCGGGCGTCGCCCTCGCGGAACTCGACATTGGTCAGCCCCAGCGCGTCCCGCCGCCGGGTCGCTTCGGCGATCTGAGCGGGATCCTGCTCGACGCCGATCACAACGCCCTCACGACCGACTATCTCGGCGACGAGGAAGGACACGTCCCCGGGACCGCTACCGAGGTCGAGGACCCGCATGCCGGGGCGGACACCGCCGCGCTGGACCAGTACGGCAGTGGGCTCGGCAAGGATGGCGGCCTGCGTCTGCAGTCGCGCGATCTCGGCGTCGTCGCTACCCAGCACGTATTCGGGTGTCGTCATTTCGCGACGGTAGCGCGCTGTCGGCAAACGAATGCGCGAACTGGCCAAACGGATGGGGTCAGCGACGCAGGCCGAGACGGTCGATCAGGGAGCGGTAGCGCTCCACATCCACCTGAGCGACGTACTTGAGCAGCCGGCGGCGCCGACCCACCAGCAGCAGCAGTCCGCGCCGCGAGTGGTGGTCGTGCTTGTGCGTCTTGAGGTGCTCGGTCAGATCGGCGATGCGCTTGGTCAGCAACGCGACCTGCGCCTCCGGCGAACCGGTATCGGTCTCATGCAGGCCATAGGAGCCCAGGATGTCTTTTTTCTGCTCGGCAGTAAGCGCCACGAAACAATCTCCATCGATAAGTCCGCGAGGGAAGGGATCGAAGCCCCTGGTGAGCGTGGCCACCGCGAACTGCAGCACACGCTTGGTCGGCGTGAAGTCTAGCAGCGCGGCCATTGAGCTGCGAAATCGCCGCTATTGGGCGGCCAGGATGGTGCGGGCGCGCTCGGTGTCGCCGCCCATGGCCGCAACCAGGGCGTCCACCGAGTCGAAGCGCTCCTGGCCGCGGATGCGGGCGACGAAGTCCACCGCGACGTGCTGGCCGTACAGGTCGGCCTCGGTGTCGAGGACGAACGCCTCGACCGTGCGGGTGCGGCCGGAGAACGTCGGATTGGTGCCGATCGACACCGCGGCCTGATACCGCTCACCCGGGACGACACTTCCCGTCACCGGGCCGTGGCCCAACACGGTGAACCATGCGGCGTACACCCCGTCGGCGGGAATCGCCGAATACATCGGCGGCGCGACGTTGGCGGTCGGATATCCCAACACCTTGCCGCGGCCCTCGCCGCGGACCACCACGCCCTCGACCCGGTGCGGCCGCCCCAAGGCCTCCGCCGCGGCCACCACGTCACCGGCGTCCACGCAGGCCCGGATGTAGGTCGACGAGAAGGTGACGGTCTCATCCTGATGGTGTTCGGCCACCAGCGACATGCCTTCCACCGCGAACCCGAACCGCTCCCCTGCCTTGCGCAGCAGGTCGACGTTGCCCGCCGCCTTCTTGCCGAACGTGAAGTTCTCCCCGACCACGACCTCGACGACGTGCAGGTGCTCGACCAGCAGCTCGTGGATGTAGCGCTCGGGTGTGAGCTTCATGAAGTCCGACGTGAACGGCATGACCAGAAAGACGTCGATGCCCAGCTCCTCGACGAGTTCGGCCCGGCGGGTCAGCGTGGTCAGCTGCGCAGGATGGCTGCCGGGGAAGACGACCTCCATCGGATGCGGGTCGAACGTCATCAACACGGCGGGCACGCCTCGGGACCGGCCCGCCTTGACCGCATGGTTGATCAGCTCGGCGTGTCCGCGGTGCACCCCGTCGAACACGCCGATGGTGACGACGCATCGACCCCAGTCCGTGGGGATCTCGTCCTGGCCCCGCCAGCGCTGCACAGGGGCAAGCCTACGGCTCACCAGCGGCCCCGGCTGCGTCACATCCCCAGATCAGATGACCAATGCCTAAACTTTGTAGCTGTGAGCCCGAACGGTAACCCGCGCGACCTGACCGCGGTCGCCCAGGATTACCTGAAATCCATCTGGACCGCGCAGGAATGGTCGCTGGAGAAGGTGAGCACGAAGATGCTCGCCGAGCGGATCGGCGTGTCGGCCAGCACGGCGTCGGAATCCATCCGCAAGCTCGCCGACCAAGGCCTGGTCGATCACGAGAAGTACGGCGCGGTGACGCTGACCGAGGCGGGCCGCAAGGCCGCCCTGGCGATGGTGCGCAGGCACCGGCTGATGGAGACATTCCTGGTCCGCATGCTCGGCTACAGCTGGGACGAAGTGCACGACGAGGCCGAGGTTCTCGAACACGCCGTGTCCGACCGGATGCTGGACCGCATCGACGCCAAGCTCGGCTACCCGAAGCGCGATCCGCACGGCGACCCGATCCCGGCCGCCGACGGCCACGTGCCCACCCCGGATGCGCGGCAACTGTCGGTCTGCGAGGACGGCGACACCGGGACGGTGGCCCGCATCTCCGACGCCGACCCTGAGATGCTGCGGTATTTCGACAGCGTCGGCATCACCCTCGATTCGCGGCTGATGGTGCTGGCGCGCCGCGATTTCGCCGGCATGATCTCGGTGGCAATCAAGTCAGCCGATGCCAAGGAGAACGACCCTGGCACCACCGTCGATCTGGGCAGCCCTGCCGCAGAGGCGATTTGGGTCGTCGGCTAACGCTTGAACCCGGGTGGTCATCGAAACTGCAATGGCGGCGGAAAAGTGCGAATGGACGCCGCCCTCATTGCAGTCTCGACGACGTTCGGATCACACCACGACGGGCTGTTGTGTGAGCTTCGCAGCGCGGACCAGGACGGCAAGGACGACGGCCACGATGAGAAGTGCTGGGACGTCACCCCACAGATGGCCCATGTGATGGCCGTGGCCAAACGATTGCACCGCCATGATGACCGCGTGCACCACCGACGACCACACGACGAACCAGATGAAGCTCAGGTTCGCCTCCGGCTTGCGCGCGGCGATCAGCAGGAAGACGCCGATCGTCAGATATAGACCGACGATCATCATGAAGTACTGGGACTCGTACGGGGCACCCGCATGCCAGGCCCATCCCGATGGCCAGACAGCGGCCAACGGGTAGAGCAGCAGGGCAACGACGCCGAAAACGGCCAGGGCCAACTGCAGAAGTCGGTAGGGGGTGGTCAAGGCGCGCTCCTCTACAACGTGGCCGGCCGCAGTACCACGACCGATTTCGCTCGTCCCGGCTCGTCGCGCAGCAGCGAGATGACCTGCCCGTCGGGAGCCTTCCCTGCATATACGCCGTCGATGCCGGCCGGGTTCAATGCCCGGCCGTGGCGGGCCGACTCGGCCTCCTCCTCGGTCAGGTCGCGGCGCGGGAACGCCAGCAGGCAGGCCTCGTCAAGGGAGTAGGACAGGTCAGGATTGTCGGCCAAGGCCTCGAGCGTGTGGGCTTCGTCGAGCCCAAAGCGGCCGACGCGGGTGCGCCGCAGCGCAGTGAGATGCCCGCCGACCTTCAGCGTGGCGCCGACGTCGCGGGCCAGCGCCCGAATGTAGGTGCCGCTCGAGCAGTCCACCTCGACGTCGACGTCGACGGCGCCGCCCGCCCGCCGGATGTCGCAGACCACGAAGCGGTCGATGCGCACCGGCCGTGCGGGGAGCTCGACCACCTGCCCTTCCCGCGCCAGTCGATAGGCCCGCTTGCCGCCGACCTTGACCGCGCTGACCGACGACGGCACCTGCTGGATGTCGCCGCGCAGCCCAGTCACCGCGGACTCGATGTCGGCGTCGGTCACGTCTGCGGTCGAAACAGTCTGCAGGACTTCGCCTTCGGCGTCCTCCGTGCTGGTCGTCTGACCAAGCCGGATCGTCGCGGTATAGGACTTTTCGGTGGCAGTCAGCAGACCGAGAATCTTGGTGGCCCGCTCGATCCCGACCACAAGGACACCGGTGGCCATCGGGTCCAACGTGCCCGCATGACCGACCTTGCGAGTGGAAAAGATGCGGCGGCAGCGAGAGACGATGTCGTGGCTCGTCATGCCCGCCGGCTTGTCGATCACCACGATGCCGGCATTCACAGCACGATCGCCGTCAACGCCAAACCGTCGCGCACCGACCAGCGGCCCCGCAGCGTCGTCAACGGCGGTCCGGACAGGGCGGCGGGGTCGATCAGGATGCGCGATTCGAAACCGCCTGCGGTCGTGCCAGGGTCGACGTCGAAGACGATGTGGGCATCCTCGAAGCCCAGCCAGCGCTTGGTTACCGGAAACCACGCCTTGTACGTTGCCTCCTTGGCGCAGAACAGGATTCGATCCCAGTGCAGCCCCTGTGGCAGTGCACCGATCTCGGCGCGCTCGGCGGGCAGGCTGATCGCGTCGAGCACCCCGTCGGGCAGCACGTCATGAGGTTCGGCGTCGATGCCGACCGATCGGACCACATCGTGGTGGGCGACGGCCGCACCGCGGAACCCCTCGGTGTGGGTCAGGCTACCGACCACGCCGTCCGGCCAGCACGGTTCACCCTTCTCGCCCTTGAGGATCGGGACCGGCGGCACTCCCAGCTGGCCCAGCGCCAACCGTGCGCAATGGCGGACGGTGACGAACTCGTTGCGGCGCTTTGCGACTGACTTTGCGATCAGCGGCTCCTCTTCGGGGAGCGGCGCCAAATCCGGTGGGTCAGTGTACATTTCGGCGGCAGCGACCGTATCGGGCAGCACCTCGGTGAGCAGGGTGGCGACCATCACCTGGCCCGTGTCGCCTGCCGGTTGGCAATGCGTTCCTGCATCTTCTGCGCGTTGGTCCGCATCTCCGGGGTGATCTCGAAGTGCCCGCCGAATTCGTTGAGGTAGCCCGGCGGGTACTTCGGGTCCGGCAGCACCTGCCGCAGCCAGCGATACGGCTTACGCCGCCGCCACTCTCGCGGGTAGCCGACCGACACCTCCTCGAAGCGCACGCCGTCGTACCACGTGGTGCGGGGAATGTGCAGGTGCCCGTATACCGAGCAGATCGCGTTGTAGCGCGTGTGCCAGTCCGCGGTCGCCGTCGTGCCGCACCACAGCGAGAATTCCGGGTAGAACAACGCGTCGCAGGGCTCGCGCACGAGCGGGAAGTGATTCACCAGGACGGTCGGCGTCACCCAGTCGAGGTCCTCGAGCCGCTTGCGGGTGGCCTCCACGCGGTCGCGGCACCATGCGTCCTTGGTCGCGTAGGGCTCGTTGGACAACACGAACTCGTCGGTGGCCACCACGTTGTTCTCCTTGGCGATCGCCAGGCCTTCGGCCTTCGTCGCCGCACCCTTGGGCAGGAACGTGTAGTCGTAGAGCAGGAACATCGGCACGATGGTGGCCGGCCCGCCGGCGTCGGTCCACACCGGAAAGGGATGTTCGGGGGTGATCACCCCCATCTCGTCGCACATGTTGACCAGGTAGTCGTAGCGCGCGCGGCCGAATACCTGCACCGGGTCCTTGTTGGTGGTCCACAGTTCGTGGTTGCCGGGCACCCAGATGACCTTGGCGAATCGCTTGCGCAGCAGGTCGAGCGCCCATCGGATCTCGTCGGTGCGTTCGGCGACGTCACCCGCGACGATCAGCCAGTCCTCAGGCGATGACGGGTGCAGCGACTCGGTGACCGGTTTGTTGCCGGTGTGACCCGTATGCAGGTCGCTGACCGCCCAGAGTGTCGCCACAACCGACCAGCCTACTGAACCGCGGCGGCCGCACCCGCAGTGCAACTAGAACCTGTTCTCGTTTTCTGTTTGGCGCACCTGCGGCGACTTGTATAGTCCCCGCAGGGGCTGCCGACGCGAGGGGGTTTCATGGCCACCAAGATCCGTCTCTTCGCGGCGTTCGGTGCACTGGTGACGGCGGTGGTTCTGGTCATACAGAGCGGACCGCTGACCGTGCCGCCCCCCGGGCCCGTGGAGCTGCGCTCGACGGCGGCACCGCTGCCGATGGCCACCACGACTATCAAGTGGCCGGTGATCGAGACCGTCGACCCGGACCCGTTCGACGCGTGCCGGGACATCCCGTTCGACGTCATCCAGCGGATCGGGCTGGCGTTCACGCCGCCGGAGCCGGAGGACAGCTTGCGCTGTCACTTCGACGCGGGCAACTACCAGATGGCGGTCGAGGCGTTCGTCTGGCGGACATACGAGCAGTCCCTGCCGGCCGACGCAGTCGAGATGGACATCGAGGGCCACCGCGCCGCCCAGTACTGGGTGATGAAGCCGACGGACTGGAACAACCGGTGGTGGATCACCTGCGCGATCGCGTTCAAGACCGACTACGGCCTGATCCAGCAGTCGCTGTTCTACTCACCGGTCTATGCCGCCGACGACGTCGACTGCATGCAGACCAACCTGCAGCGGGCCCACCAGCTGGCGCCGCACTACAAGTACACAGGTGATAAACCGGCTGCGTAGCGTGGATCCGGTGACCAACGCGGTTCCGGTGACCAAAGCCAAGACCCTCGTCGGTCGAATCCTCGCCCGCGTACTGGGCCTGCCGCCGCACACCTCCGCCTTCGAAGTAATCCAGCGGGTGCGGGTACCGATGCGCGACGGCATCGAGCTTGTCGCCGATCACTATCGGCCTACGACCTCGAATCCGGCGGGCACGCTTCTGGTTCGCACTCCGTACGGACGTGGGTATCCGGCGTCGGTGCTCTTCGGCAGCGTCTACGCGGCGCGGGGCTACCACGTCATCGTGCAGAGCGTGCGCGGCACCTTCGGCTCCGGCGGCGAATTCAACCCATTCGTCAACGAGATCTCCGACGGCGCCGACACCGTCGCGTGGCTGCGCTGCCAGCCATGGTTCACGGGAACGTTTGGCACCATGGGTGCGTCGTACCTCGGCTTCACCCAGTGGGCACTGCTGACCGACCCTCCCCCGGAGTTAGCGGCCGCCGTCATCACGGTGGGGCCGCACGATCTCAGTGGACCACGTTGGGGTACAGGCTCTTTCGGTCTCGACGATTTCGTCGGCTGGAGCCACAACATCTCTCACCAGGAAGACCCGGGCCGGATCAGACAACTCGTACGGGCGGTCCGGACCCGCAGACTCGTAGCGCGCGCGACGGGGGGCATTCCGGTCGGCCACGCGGGCCGAACGCTGCTCGGAACGGGCGCGCCGTGGTTCGAATCGTGGCTCGAGCACACCGAGCACGACGACCCGTTCTGGGCGTCGACCCAACTGCACGCCGCACTGGAGAGATCCGAGGTGCCGGTGCTCCTGCTCACCGGGTGGCAGGACCTGTTCATCGAACAGACGCTGGAGCAGTACACGCAATTGCGTAACCGGGATGTACCGGTCGCGGTGACCGTCGGCTCATGGACGCACTCGGACCTGCTGAGACGGGGCGCGCCGACCGTACTGCGGGAGTCGTTGGCCTGGTTCAACACTCACCTCGCCGGCGGGCGCAGCCGTCGGCGACGCAGCTCCGTGCGGATCCACGTCAACCACGACGGCTGGCTCGATCTCGACGACTGGCCCCCGCCGATGCCCGAGCAGGTGCGCTACCTGCAGCCGGGCGGACGCCTCGGTAACGCTGTACCACGCGACACCGCTCCACCGGCGACGTTCACCTACGACCCGGCGGACCCGACACCGACCATCGGCGGAGCCCTGCTCGCCCCCGAAGGCGGCTACCGCAGGGACGACAAGCTCGCCGAGCGTCCCGACGTGCTGACCTTCACCGGCGACGCACTGCCGCAGGACATCTACATCGTCGGCAACGCGATCGTCGAGCTGTCGCACACATGCGACAACCCGCACAACGACCTCTTCGTCCGTGTCAGCGAGGTCGACACCAAAGGTCGGTCGCGTAACGTCACCGATGGATACCGCCGCGGCACAGGCGATTCGGAAACTGTGACCATGAGGCTGGATGCCGTCGCGCACCGGTTCCGCGCGGGCTCGCGCATTCGGGTTCTGGTCGCCGGCGGCTCGCATCCGCGCTTCGCCCGCAACCTGGGTACCGGGGAGCCAATCGGCACCGGCACGCGCCTGCGGCCCGCCAGGCACACCGTGCGCCTCGGCGACGGTGTCTCGCGCCTGCGGCTTCCCGCGGCGACCCGGTTACCCCACTGAGTCGCGCACGCGCGCCGCGATCTCGCCCAGCGTCGCATCGTCATGGACCGGAGTAGCCCACGTCGGATTGACCGGCAGCTGCACCCAACTCGTGCAACCGGCGTATTCCGGCGCGCGCTGAAGCCGCTGGGGTTCGACGAGCGGACTGACCTGGACCACCAGCACCGTCAGCCGATGTTTCGGCCGGAAATCCAACCGATCCGCCCGCACCGATTCAGCAGTCCAAATATGCAGCGGCGCAATGTCTTCCAGCCCTTCCGGTCGATTGACCTCGACGGCGGCGACGACCTTCGCCCCCGCCCGCAACACGATCTGCGACGTGGTGCTGTCGGCGGATGCGGGTGCCAGCAGGTCACGATGCTCAGGTCGCACCCTGTGCGCGTGGCTGTGGGCGACCGTCGGGAAGAACAGGAAGTGGGGCGAGTCGAGGGTGAACCTCTTCTCGTGGATCCCGCCCTTGCGCAGCAGAACGGTCTGGCGGCCGTCCAGCATCGCGTGCACCGCCGCACTCCACTCTTTCAGCGCGGGCTGGGTCAACGTCTGCGTGGTCAACGCGCGCCGGCCGCCGCCCTGGCCTCGATGCGCGCCCGCACCTCGGGGCGCCGCAACGGCGGCACCGACTTGGGCGGCTGCTTACGGGCCGGCAGGGCGGCCAGCAGCCGGCTCGTGGTCGCGGTGACCTCGGCGACGGCCTTCTCGAAGGCGTCCACGTTGGCCGCCGACGGCCGCGTCACGCCGCTGACCTTGCGGACGTACTGGCGCGCGGCCGCCTCGATCTCCTCAGTGGTCGCCGCCGGTTGCAGTCCGCGAAGCTCCGTGATGTTTCGGCACATGCTTCCACGATAGTTTCTTCGGCATGACCAACGCTGCCGAAGTACTGCTCGTCGACACCACCGACCGGGTGCGCACGCTGACGCTGAACCGCCCGCAATCGCGCAACGCGCTGTCGTCCGCGCTGCGCAAGCAATTCTTCGCAGCGCTGCGCGACGCCGAGGCCGACGACGCCGTCGACGTGATCATCGTGACCGGCGCCGATCCGGTGTTCTGCGCCGGACTCGACCTCAAGGAGCTCGGCGACACCACCGAGTTGCCCGACATCTCGCCGAAGTGGCCGCCGATGACGAAGCCGGTGATCGGCGCCATCAACGGCGCGGCGGTCACCGGGGGGCTGGAGCTCGCGCTGTACTGCGACATCCTCATCGCCTCGGATCAGGCCCGGTTCGCCGATACCCACGCGCGGGTCGGGTTGCTGCCGACGTGGGGGTTGTCGGTGCGGCTACCGCAGAAGGTCGGTGTCGGCATGGCCCGCCGGATGAGCCTGACCGGTGACTACCTCTCGTCCGATGAGGCGCTGCGGGCCGGGCTGGTGACGGAGGTGGTGCCGCACGACGAGTTGTTGCCGACCGCGCGACGGGTGGCCGCATCCATTGTCGGCAACAACCAGAACGCGGTTCGCGCGCTGCTGGGGTCCTACCACCGCATCGACGAGGCGCAGACCAACGACGGCTTGTGGATCGAGGCGGCATCGGCGCGGCAGTGGATGAGCTCCGCCACCGGTGACGACATCGCCGCCAACCGCGATGCCGTCATCGAACGGGGCCGCACACAAGTGCGCTGAACGGGCTTAGGCTGCCGGATGTGAACAAGGCACACGAGATGTGCGGCAGCGACGAATGGCGGCAGGCCATGCGCGAGGTGATCCTGCCGTGGGCGCTGGGCGGCACCGACCTCGGCGACGACGTCCTCGAGGTCGGCCCCGGCTACGGCGCCACCACCGACGTGCTCAGCCGGGCGGTGCCGCGGCTGACGTCGGTGGAGATCGACGGCGAGCTGGCCGCGATGCTGACCGACCGCTTCGCCGATGTCCCGACGGTCGAGATCGTCAACGGCGACGCGACGTCATTGTCCTACGCCGACGACCGGTTCACCGGAGCTGCGTGTTTCACGATGCTGCACCACGTTCCGACGATCGAGTTGCAAAACCGGCTGTTCGCCGAGGTCGCCCGCGTCCTGCGGCCGGGGGCGCCGCTGGTCGCCAGCGACAGCCTGGGCAGCGACGAACTCAAGGCGCACCACGAGGACGACACGTACAACCCCGTCGACCCCGATACGCTGCCGGACCGGCTGACCGCGGCCGGGTTCACCGACGTCGATGTGCGCACCAACGACTACGGCTGGGCCGTCATCGCGCGGGCGGCCGGCTGACTCATGTGCCGGGCACCAACCAGTGTCCGGAGAAGGCGCGCCAGCTGACGAAGATCAGCCGCAGCACCATGAAGGTGCTCAAGCCCGACCAGATGCCGAGCAGGCCCCAGCCGAAGATCAGCGACAGCCAGATCAGCGGCAGGAATCCGGCGAGTGCGCTGAACAGGGTCGCGTTGCGCATGAATTTCGCGTCGCCGGCGCCGAGCAGCACGCCGTCAAGGGCGAAAACGATTCCGGCGACCGGCAATTGGGCCACCATGAACCACCACGGCACGCCGATCGCGTCGAGCACCGAGCGGTCGTCGGTGAACACACTCGGAAAAACCGACGCGCCGACGGCGAAGACAGCGGCCAGCATCGCGGACGCGACGGCGGAAAAGATGGTGACGCGCCACGCCACCGACTTGGCGTGCGCCAACTCGGAGGCACCGAGGGCCGCACCCACCAGCGACTGCGCCGCGATCGCCAGCGAATCCAGCACCAGTGCAAGGAAACTCCACAATTGCAGCACCACCTGATGGGCGGCGACCGCGGCCGCACCGAACCGGGCTGCGACGGCTCCGGCTGACACGAAGCAGGCTTGAAACGCCAACGTCCGCAACAAGAGATCCCGGCCCATCACCACTTGCGCACGCAGCACCATCGGCTGGATCCGCAACGACACCCGCTCCACCAACAGCGCGCGGCAGAACAACAGCCCGGCCAACCACTGGCCGACCAGGTTGGCCACCGCCGAACCCGCCAGCCCCAGCCGCGGCATGCCCAGCCAGCCGAACACCAGCAGGGGGCACAACACTGCCGACACGACGAACCCGGAGACGACATAGCGCAGCGGGCGGGCGGTGTCCTGGACACCACGCATCCAGCCGTTGCCCGCCGCCGAGATCAGGATGGCGGGCACGCCGACGATCGCGATCCGCACCCAGCTCAGCGCGGCATCGGCGATATCACCTCCGGCCGCCAGCGCCGACACCAGCGGCACCGCGGCGGCCTCGACCGCCGCCACGATCGTCAAGCCCAGCCCGACCGCAAGCCAGGTCGCCTGGACGCCTTCACCGATCGCGGCCGCCCGGTTGCCCGCACCGAAGAAGCGTGCTGAGCGCGCAGTGGTCCCATACGACAGGAAGGTCATCTGCGAGCTCAACGTGCTCAGGATCAGGCCGCCGATGGCAAGGCCGGCGAGGCTCAGCGCGCCCAACCGCCCGACCACGGCCAAGTCGAACAGAAGGTAGATGGGCTCGGCGGCAAGTACCCCGAGCGCGGGCAGTGCCAGCCCGGCGATGCGGCGGGTGGTCGCAGGGGCGATCGGGTGATCGGGGTCAGCCAAGGCGCCGCTGACGTCCGTCAGCCAAGGGCAACAACGAGCGCCTGGACGACGTCGTCGGCCGACCCGGTCGTCGAATATCCTGCGGCGTGCGGGTGTCCGCCGCCGCCGAACGCGCTGGCGACGGTAGCCAGATCCATCGACTTGGCCCGCATCGACACCGACCAGTGGCCGGGTTCGATCTCCTTGAACACCGCGGCGACCTCGGCCTGCTGCGTGGTGCGCACGATGTCGACGATGCTCTCGACTTCTTCCGGCCGTGCGTCGGCCCATTCCTGGTGTCCGACAATGGCATACACCAGGCCCTGACCCTCGGCGGCGTCGGGCAGCAACTTTGCCGACGCCAAGACGCGCGACAGCATCGGCAGCCACGCGAACGGGTGGGTGTCGAGAAGGGTCCGGCTGATGTCCGCGTTGTCGACGCCCAGCTCGACGAGTCGGGCGGCGAGTCGGTGCGCGCGTGCAGTGGCCCAGCGGAACGATCCGGTGTCGGTCGTCAGCCCGGCGTACAGGCAGTGCGCCACCCCGGCGTCGATCGGCTTACCCCAGGCGTCGAGCAGTTCGGCGACGAGCATCGTGGTGGAGTCCGCCGACGGGTCGACGAAGTTGGCGCTGCCGAACAGCCGGTTGGAGGCATGGTGGTCGATCACCAGCACCTCGCGGCCCGGCTCGGCGAGCTCGCTCAGCGAGCCGAGGCGGTTCACGCTCGGGATGTCGACGGTGACCACGAGGTCGGCGTCGCGGCGCATGTGGCGCGGAGGAACGAGCAGATGACCGCCCGGCAGCGACTGCAGGGATTCGGGCAGGCCGTCGGGTGTGGCGAAGCCGACTTCGACGTCCTTGCCGGCGTGGTCGAGGACGAGGGCCAGCGCCAGGCCAGCGCCTACGGTGTCGGCGTCGGGATAGACGTGGCAGACCACGCTGACGGAACGGGCGGCATCCAGTAGTTCGGCGGCGCCGTCGGCGTCTACGCGGCGACCCACCACGTCTGCGTCGGTTCTGTCAATCGCGGTCAACGGTGTCCTCGGCGTCTCGCTCGTCATCCAGCTCCCCGCCTGCGCCCCCCACCCGGTCCTGACGATACGGGTCTTGGTCGCCGGCGTGCTTGGCGCCCTGCCGAACTCTCGCCAAATCCTCGTCTGCCGCGCGGGCGCGGGCAAGCAGTTCCTCCATGCGGTGAGCCGCATCAGGCACGGTGTCCCGCGCGAACGCCAAGGTCGGAGTGAACCGCACGCCGAGCGCCGCGCCCACCTTACTGCGCAATACGCCCGTGGCCTTCGACAGCGCCGCGGCCGCGCCTGCGTAATCGGGCTCCTCTTCCAGCGACTTGCCCAGCACCGTGTAATACAGCGTCGCGTCGTGCAGGTCGGCGGTCACCTTCGCATCGGTGATGGTGACGCCGGCCAGCCTCGGATCCTTGATCTCGTACTCGATCGCCGAAGCGACGAGTTCGGATATGCGCTTGGCCAGCCGGCGTGCTCGTGCCGGATCGGCCATTAGGTGCGCTCCTTCTCCACGAGCTCGTAGGTTTCGATGACGTCGCCTTCCTTGATGTCGGAATACGTCAACGTCAAACCGCATTCGTAGCCGTCGCGCACCTCGGTGACGTCATCCTTCTCACGACGCAGCGAGGACACGGTCAGGTTGTCGGCAACCACGACGCTGTCGCGCAGCAAACGCGCCTTGGAGTTGCGGCGAATGATCCCGGAGGTGACCAGGCAGCCGGCGATGTTGCCGACCTTGGACGACCGGAAGATCGCGCGGATCTCCGCCCGGCCGAGCTCCTTCTCCTCGTAGATCGGCTTGAGCATGCCCTTGAGCGCGCTCTCGATCTCGTCGATCGCCTGGTAGATCACCGAGTAGTAGCGGATCTCGACGCCGTCGCGGTTGGCCAGCTCGGTGGCCTTGCCCTCGGCGCGGACGTTGAAGCCGATGATCACCGCGTCCGACGCCGACGCCAGGTTGACGTTGGTCTCGGTGATGCCACCGACGCCGCGGTCGATGACGCGCAGCTCGACCTCGTCGTCGACCTGGATGCCCATCAACGCTTCCTCGAGCGCCTCCACGGTGCCCGCGTTGTCGCCCTTGAGGATCAGATTCAGCTGGCTGGTTTCCTTCAGCGCCGAATCCAGGTCCTCCAGGCTGATCCGCTTGCGGCTGCGCGCGGCCAACGCGTTGCGCTTGCGCGCGCTGCGCCGGTCGGCGATCTGCCGTGCGATGCGGTCCTCGTCGACGACGAGCAGGTTGTCACCGGCGCCCGGTACCGACGTGAAGCCGATGACCTGCACCGGCCGCGACGGCAATGCCGCCTCGATGTCCTCGCCGTGCTCGTCGACCATGCGGCGGACCCGGCCGTAGGCGTCGCCTGCGACGACCGAGTCGCCGACCTTCAGGGTGCCGCGCTGAATCAGCACAGTGGCCACCGGGCCGCGGCCGCGGTCGAGGTGCGCCTCGATCGCCACGCCCTGGGCCTCCATGTCGGGGTTGGCCCGCAGGTCGAGTGCGGCGTCGGCGGTCAGCAACACCGCTTCTTCCAGCGCCTCGATGTTGGTGCCCTGCTTGGCGGAGATATCGACGAACATGGTGTCGCCGCCGAATTCCTCTGGCACCAAACCGTATTCGGTCAGCTGCCCGCGGATCTTCGCCGGGTCGGCACCTTCCTTGTCGATCTTGTTGACTGCCACCACGATCGGCACATCGGCGGCCTGTGCGTGATTGATGGCCTCGACCGTCTGCGGCATGACGCCGTCGTCGGCCGCGACCACCAGGATCGCGATATCGGTGGCCTTCGCGCCGCGGGCACGCATGGCGGTGAACGCCTCGTGGCCGGGGGTGTCGATGAAGGTGATGAGGCGTTCGCCGCCGTCGAAATCGACGGCCACCTGGTAGGCGCCGATGTGCTGGGTGATGCCGCCGGCCTCTTCCTCGCGGACGTTGGCCTGACGGATGGTGTCCAGCAGTCGTGTCTTGCCGTGGTCGACGTGACCCATCACGGTCACCACCGGCGGACGGCTCTCCAGGTCGGACTCGTCGCCCTCGTCTTCGCCGTAGGTCAGGTCGAAGGACTCGAGCAGTTCGCGGTCCTCGTCCTCCGGGGAGACGACCTGGATCTTGTAGTTCATTTCGCTGCCGAGCAGCTCCAGCGTGTCGTCGCCGACCGACTGGGTGGCGGTGACCATTTCGCCCAGGTTGAACAACGCCTGGACCAGTGCGGCCGGGTTCGCGTCGATCTTCTCCGCGAAATCAGACAGCGACGCGCCGCGAGCCAGGCGGATCGTCTCGCCGTTGCCGTGCGGCAACCGCACGCCGCCGACGACCGGTGCCTGCATGTTCTCGTATTCGGCGCGTTTCGCCCTCTTCGACTTGCGGCCGCGCTTGGGCGCACCGCCGGGACGACCGAACGCGCCTGCGGCACCGCCACGCTGGCCGGGACGACCGCCGCCGCCGGGACGACCGCGATAGCCGCCGCCGGCAGGAGCACCGCCGCCACCACCGCCGGGGCCGCCGGTGCGGTAGTTACCGCCACCGCCGCCACCGCCGGGACGACCGCCGCCGCCGCCGGGGCCACCCGCCGCGGGGGCGGGACGCGGTCCACCAGGACGACCGGTGGCGCCTGGCCGCGCACCGGGCGGCCGAGGCGGCATGTTGCCCGGCGTGACGCCCGGACGGGGGCCGCCGCCTGGCCGCGGAGCGCCGGGTCGCGGCGCCTGTGGCCGCGGAATCGCACGCTCGACCGGCTGCTGTGACGAGAAGGGGTTGTTGCCGACCCGCGGGGTGCGCGGCGCCGGCTTGGGGCCAGGGGTCGCGGGCCTCGGTCCTGGTGTCGGGCCGGGACGGGCGGGCGCAGGCGCCGACGCGGCCGCCGCGGGGGCAGGCGCAGGGGCGGGCGCTGCGGGCTTCGCGGGCGCTGCGGGTTTCGCGGGCGCGGCAGCTGCCGGCGTCGCCGGGGCGGCCGGCTTGGCAACGGGCGCCTGCTCCGGTGCGGGTGCCGTATTGGCGGCGGGCTTGGCGGGCGCGCCGTTCGCGGCGGCCTTGGCCTTCTCCGGCGCGGGCTTTGCTCCACCGAAGGATTCGCGCAGTCGACGCGCGACGGGGGCCTCCACCGTGGAGGATGCGGATTTGACGAATTCGCCCTGTTCACTAAGTCGGGCGAGTACTTCCTTGCTGGTTACACCGAGTTCCTTGGCCAACTCGTGAACGCGGGCCTTGCCTGCCACTTACTCTCCTGTCTAGAGGCGTAAGCGGTGGTAAGCCGACGCCTCGGGTTTAGCTACGACGCATGGTCATCGTCTGGACTTCACGGTGTGCTCATGTTCTTCGCTGCCTGTTCTCTTTACCGCGGTGGTCGGGCGCTCCGATGCTCTCGAAGTGCTCCAGCACCGCGGACGTTTCCGGTGAGCCGGTGATGCGCAACGCTCGAGCGAATGCTCGCCGCCGGATTGCTGCGTGCAGACACTGCTGGTCGGGGTGCAACCAAGCGCCCCGCCCAGGCAGGTTACCTGTTGCGTCAACGGTTACGGCGAAATTGCCATTCCCGTTTGCCTCAGCAACCACCCGAAGCAGTTCGGCGGCCAGCTCTCGCTTCCGGCAGCCGACGCACGTCCGTACGGGTCCCTCCGTACTTCTATGCGGCGATGCCGAAGTCTCGCGCTGGATCACGCCTGAGTCTACCGTCCCGCCCCGTACGAACCGAAACGGAGGAAACCCGCTATCGGTCGTGCACAGCGCCGTGTGTCGCGCCCGGGTTCGGCGGGCTGTCCTGCGGGGCGGCCGCATCGCTTCGGATGTCGATGCGCCAGCCGGTCAACCGGGCCGCGAGCCGGGCATTCTGGCCTTCCTTGCCGATCGCCAATGACAGCTGGAAGTCGGGTACCACCACCCGTGCGGCGCGGGCAGCCTCGTCGATCACCTGCACCGACACCACCTTGGCCGGGGACAGGGCGTTGGCGACGAATTTGGCCGGGTCCTCGTCGTAGTCGATGATGTCGATCTTCTCCCCCGACAGTTCGCTCATCACGTTGCGCACCCGTTGCCCCATCGGACCGATGCATGCGCCCTTGGCGTTGAGGCCCGGCACGCGCGAGGCCACCGCGATCTTCGAGCGGTGGCCGGCCTCGCGGGCCACCGCGACGATCTCGACCGAACCGTCGGCGATCTCCGGCACCTCGAGCGAGAACAGCTTGCGGACCAGGTTCGGGTGCGTGCGCGACAGCGTGATCAACGGTTCGCGGGCGCCGCGGGTGACGCCGACGACGTAGCAACGCAGCCGGTCGCCGTGTTCGTAGCGCTCCCCGGGGACCTGCTCGGCGGCGGGTATGACGCCCTCGGAGCCCTTCGTCTCACTGCCCATCCGCACGACAACCAGACCGCGGGCGTTGGCGCGGCTGTCACGCTGGATCACCCCGCCGACGATTTCGCCCTCGCGGGTGGAGAACTCGCCGTAGTTCTTCTCGTTCTCGGCGTCGCGCAGCCGCTGGAGGATGACCTGACGCGCCGTGGTGGCGGCGATGCGGCCGAACCCCTCAGGCGTGTCGTCCCATTCGTTGAGCACGTTGCCGTCTTCGTCGGTTTCGCGGGCCAGCACCTGCACGACGCCGGTTTTTCGGTCGATCTCGATGCGGGCGTCGGCTTCGTGCCCCTCGGTATGGCGATAAGCAGTCAGCAACGCGGACTTGATGGTCTCGACGACGACGTCCACCGAGATGCCCTTGTCGGCCTCGATGGCGTGCAGCGCGGCCATGTCGATGTTCATGCATCAGCCCCCTTCCCCGGTTGACCGGCCAGCTCGAGCTCACGCTGATTCGGAGGCGAAAACTCAACCTGGACAACGGCTTTGGCGATACCGCTGAGCGGTAGCTCACGAACCGAGTAGTTTGCGCGGCCCCCCTCGCGGACCACGAGATCCACGGCGCCGTCGCGCGTCTGTCCCAGCCTGCCGGTCAGCTGGGTACCGTCCGACAGCGTCACCTCGACCTTGCGCCCGCGGGCGCGTCGGTAATGCTTCTCTTCGGTCAGCGGCCGGTCGACCCCCGGCGATGTCACCTCCAGGACATACGGCGTACCGGACGTCGGCGAGTCCATCGAGTCGAGCAGTCCAGAGGCGGTTCGGGACAGCTCGGCGATGGCATCGAGGTCGAGGCCCCGGTCGCCGTCGGCGATCACCGTGATCCGCGGCGGGCGCGCGCCGGTGTCGATGACGACGTCTTCGATTTCATAGCCTGCGCGCGCGAACTCGCCGTCGAGTAGCTCGATCACTTGCTGCTGCGAGGGCAATCTCGCAGACCGCAGCTGCGGATCCGATGCCACGGCGAGCTCCTCATGTTGAATTGTGCCGACGTGGCCAACGATACGCCAGGGAACATCAGGCGAACCGCAAACTCGTGGCGGCGCCCAGCGAATACACAGTGCCGCGTTCGGCAATGGCAGGATGGCGTCGTGCCGAGTGCTCTCCCCGTCGTCAGCAGGCGGCGCATGCTGTTCGGGACGGCCGCCCTGGCGGTCCTTGGGGTCACCGGCGCCGCGTGCGGCGGCAAGCCCGCGCCACCACCGGAGCTCAACGACCTGATGACGCAGCTGGAGCGGGCCCGCAACGACAGCCAACTGGCCAGCGACGCCGCCGTGGGCGCGCAGCCTCCGCTGCAACCCGCGCTGACCGCCGTCTCGGCCGACCGCGCCAAGCATGCCGAGGCGCTGTCCGACGAGATCGCCCGCCTGACCGGGGAGGCCACCACGTCGTCGTCGACCACGACCCCCATCGCCGCACCGCCCGCCGCGCCGCCGGGCGCCAACGACGTCGTCGCCGCGCTTCGTACCTCCGCCGACAGCGCGGCCCAGTTGGCACCTCAGATGTCCGGATACCGCGCCGGGCTGCTCGCGTCCATCGCGGCGTATTGCACCGCGGCCTACACGGTGGCCCTGGCGTGACGTCTCCGCAGCCGACCGGCCCGCCGCGCCCGCCCGACGCCGATGCAGGCGCGCTCTTCGACGCCGTGGCCACCGAGCACGCCGTCATCTACGGCTACGGCCTGGTGTCGGCGCACTCGTCACCCGAGGAGAACGAACTTGTGGCCGCCGCGATGGCGGAGCACCGCGAGCGACGCGAGGCCGCGATCGAATTGCTGACGGGCCGCCGAGTGGAGCCGCCGCTGCCCGCCGCGGGCTACCAGCTGCCGATGCAGCTGGACAATCCCACCGATGCGGGGAACCTCGCGGTGCGCATGGAAGACGACTCCGCGGTGGCGTGGCGGGCGGTCGCCGAACAGGCGACGACCGCCGAGCAACGGACCTTCGCCGTCACCGCGCTGACACAGGCCGCCGTGACCGCCGCCCGCTGGAACCGGGTGCTCGGCACGTCTCCGGTCACCAACGCCTTCCCGGGCGGCTCCGAGGAGCGCTAACGCCCGATAGCCTCTGCGATCGCGACAGCGGCGCCGTTGACGGGTACCTCGCGGGTCTCGCCGCTGAACCGGTTGCGCAGCTCGACCAGGCCGTCAGCCCAGCCGCGCCCGACGACCACGATCCACGGCACACCCAGCAACTCGGCGTCCTTGAACTTCACGCCTGGCGAAGACTTGCGGTCGTCCAGCAGCACGTCGACACCGAGCCGGTCCAGTTCGTCGGTCAGGTCGTCGGCGCCGTTGCGGGCAGCCTCGTCCTTGTTGGCGATGACGACGTGGGCGTCGAACGGCGAGACCGACGCCGGCCAGCGCAGTCCGAGCTCGTCGTGATGCTGCTCGGCGATCACCGCCACCAGCCGCGACACCCCGATGCCGTAGGACCCCATCGTCGGCCGCACCGGCTTGCCGTCCTCACCGAGCACGTCGACGGAGAACGCGTCGGTGTATTTGCGGCCGAGCTGGAAGATGTGGCCGATCTCGATGCCGCGGGCCGACACCAGGGCACCTGCGCCGTCCGGCGACGGGTCTCCGTCGCGGACGTCGGCCGCCTCGATGGTGCCGTCGGCGGTGAAATCGCGGCCCATGACAAGGCCGACGACGTGCTTGTTGGGCGCGTCGGCACCGGTGATCCATGCCGTGCCGTCGACGATCCGCGGATCCACCAGATATCGAACGCCGTTGTCCCGCAACGCCTTCGGCCCAACATAGCCCTTCACAAGGAAAGGGTTCTTGGCGAAGTCCGCGTCGTCGAGCAAGGCGTACTCGGCCGGATCGAGCGCGGCACCGAGCCGCTTCTCGTCGACGTCTCGGTCGCCCGGCACGCCCACAGCGAGCAGTTCCCAATCGCCGCCGGGCTGGCGGACCTTCAGCAGCACGTTCTTCAGCGTGTCCGCGGCGGTGATCTTCCGCCCGAGGTCGGCGGCGTTGGCCCAGTCGACCAGCGTGGCGATGGTCGGCGTGTCCGGGGTGTCGTACACCGTGGCCTCGGGCAACCCGTCGACCGGCAGCGGGTCCGGCACCGCGGTCACGACGGCTTCGACGTTGGCGGCGTAGCCGGATTCCAGGCAGCGCACGAACGTGTCTTCGCCGATCTCGCTTTCGGCGAGGAACTCCTCGGACGCACTGCCACCCATTGCCCCCGATACGGCCGAGACGATGACGTAGCGGACCCCGAGCGTGTCGAAGATGCGCTGGTAGGCCTCGCGGTGACGGTGGTAAGCCGCGTCAAGGCCGGCGTCGTCGACGTCGAACGAGTACGAGTCCTTCATGACGAACTCGCGCCCGCGCAGGATTGCGGCCCGCGGCCGTGCCTCGTCGCGGTACTTGGTCTGAATCTGATACAGCAGCACCGGGAAGTCCTTGTAGCTGCTGTACTCCCCCTTCACCGTCAGCGTGAAGAGCTCCTCGTGGGTGGGCCCGAGGAGGTAGTCGTTGTCGCGGCGGTCCTTGAGCCGGAACACGCTGTCGCCGTACTCGGTCCAGCGGTTCGTCGTCTCGTAAGGCGCCCGCGGCAGCAGGGCCGGAAACAGGATCTCCTGCCCGCCGATGGCGTTCATCTCGTCGCGTACGACGCGCTCGATCTTGCGCAGCACCCGCAAGCCCAGCGGCAGCCAGCTGTAGAGCCCGGGTCCGACCGGGCGCACGTAGCCCGCCCGGATGAGCAACTTGTGGCTGGGCACCTCGGCGTCGGCCGGGTCGTCGCGCAGCGTGCGCAGGAACAGCTCGGACATGCGGGTGATCACAGCCCGCCAGCTTAGTGAGAGCTTCAGGCGACCTTCACGCGGAATACCTCGGTGTCGTCGGGCAGCCCATCAGCCGTCGCGCGGAGGGTGCAATTCCTGCGGCTCGCTTGAGTCGAGCTCGCCGGCCTCGAACGCCTCGCGGGTGTGCTGGGCGGCGGCGATCTGCCGCGCGGAGAATCCGATGCCCAGCGCCGCGGCGCCTACCACCACGGCCACTCCGGCAACCCACAGCAGCGAGTAGGTGTAGCCCGCATCCAACGCATCGAGCTGGCCGGGCGTCATGTCCGCCACAGGTCCCGTCGTGCCACCGAGATAGAGGGTGCGCGAGGTCTGCACAGCCTGGATCACCACCAGCACCAGCGGGCCGCCGAGGTTGTAGACCATCAGCTGAATCGCCGACACGGGCCCGATCTCGCGAGGCCCGACGTCGGCCACCGCGCACAGCGGCAGGATCACCGAGATCACGCCGATCCCGAAGCCGCCCACCACGATCAGCGCGACGAAGTCGGGGAAATACGAGATCGATCTGTCCAGCGTGGAGCCGTACAACATGGCGGCGAGCACGAGCGTCCCGCAGCCGATGATCAACCAGCGCGGCGCGATAAAAGGGGCGGCCCGCGCCGCCAGCACGGTGCCCAAGCCGAAGGCTCCCGCGAAGGGCAGGAAGGCCACACCGGCCCGCAGCGCCGAATAGCCCATCACGTCTTGGACATAGAGTCCGATGATCACCGTGGCGGTCAACATGACGCCACCGGCCATGAACAGCGAGAGGAACGTTGCGACGCGGCTGCGGTTGTCGAACACGGAGAACGGGATGATCGGGTGCTCGGCGGTGCGCTCGACGATCAGGAACGCCGCGAGGAATACGACGGTGGCGACGGCGGCGCTGATCACCCAGGGGTCGATCCAGCCGCGCGGCGGACCCTGCGTGAACACCAGCACCGCCGACGTGCAGGCTGCCGTGGCCAGCAGAGCGCCGGTGACGTCTAGCTTGAGTCGCTCGTGCGTCGTCTCGGCCAGCCGTGTGACGGCAATCCAGACGATCACGATGCCGATCGGCACGTTGATCAGGAACGCCAGCCGCCAGGACACCACCGTCAGCGCGCCGCCGAGCACCAGCCCCAGCACCGACCCGGAGGCCTGCATGGCGGCCGACACCGCGAACGCGCGATTGCGGGCATG
>LZSH01000489.1 GCA_001665255.1 Mycobacteriaceae bacterium 1482268.1
CGCAGCGGCACCCAGCAGCCGGCGGTGCTCCGGTCGGCGTGGTACCGGCTGCCCGCGGACTGGAGTCAGGGTGACCGGTCGTCGTCCATCCTCGTCGTGTCTGCCGCGGGGCGGTTCGACGCCGGCGACGTGGTGTTGCAGTGGGCGGGCGACGACGGTGACGTCAAGGGTGGCATCGGCTTCGCTGACGTCGGCGCGCCGCCGGCCTGGCGCAACCTGCGGGCACCGCTGGCCGCCATTCCCTCCGATGCCACTCAGGTGCGGCTCGTCGCCACCGACGACGACCTGGCCCCCCAGCATTGGATTGCGGTCACCCCGCCGCGGATCCCGCAGCTGCGCACGCTGCAGGAGGTCGTCGGTTCTCAGGACCCGGTTCTTTTGGACTGGCTGGTCGGCATGGCCTTCCCGTGCCAGCGGCCCTACGGCCACCAGCACGGCGTCATCGAGGTGCCGAAGTGGCGCATCATGCCTGACCGCTTCGGCTCCGAGGCGAACTCGCCGGTGATGGACAACGTCGGCGGCGGCCCGCTCGGCATCAGCGAGTTGCTGCTGCGGGCCACCAAGCTGCCCTCATATCTGAAGGACGACTGGTTCCGCGACTGGGGCGAGCTGCAGCAGTTCACGCCCTGGTACCGCGACGCCCAACCGGCGCGACTTGATCTCGGTTCGGCCACACGGAGCGGACTCTGGAGCCCGGCGCCGCTGCGTCATTAGTTCTGTCGCCTAACATCGACCCTCGTGCCACGCGACGACTCTGAGCGGCTGTCCGCCATCGCCCGCGTTGTCGCCGTCGTCGCAGGCATCGCCGGAGTGCTGCTGTGCGCGCTGGTTCCCCTGCTGCCGGTCAAACAGACGACGGCGACGATCTCCTGGCCCCAGGCCCCCGGGCCGGACGGCATGGTCGCCGACGTCACCGCACCGCTGGTGTCCGGCGCTCCGCAGGCACTCGACATCTCGATCCCCTGCCCCGCGATCGCCACGCTGCCCGCCCAGGGCGGCGTCGTGCTGTCCACCGTGCCGAAGGACGCCAGCGACGCCTCCAGGGGTGCTCTGTTCGTCCGCGCCTCCGCCGACACGGTGTTCGTCGCGTTCCGCGACTCTGTCGCCGCAGCAGCCCCCCGCCCCGCGGTGGCCGCCGGGAACTGCAGCGTGCTGCACATCTGGGCCAACGTCGGCCAGGTCGGAGCGGACTTCGTCGGCATCCCCGGCGCCACCGGCACGCTGGCGCCCGAAAAGAAACCTCAGATCGCGGGCATCTTCACCGATCTCAAGGTGGCTCCACAGGCCGGCCTGTCGGCGCGCATCGACGTCGACACCCGGTTCATCACCTCGCCGACGACGCTGAAGCTGGCCGTGATGGTCCTCGGCGTCGCCTCGGTGCTTGTGTCGATCGCGGCGCTCGCAGTGCTCGACAGGACCGGCGGCCGACGAGTGCGCGGCGCCTGGCGCCGGCTCCTGCGCGCCCGGCCCGTCACGTGGATCACCGATATCGGCGTGATCGGCACCTTGCTGCTGTGGCACATCATCGGCGCGACATCATCCGACGACGGCTACAACCTCGCGATCGCGCGGGTGTCCGCCGACGCCGGCTATACCGCCAACTACTACCGCTTCTTCGGCGCCAGCGAAGCGCCGTTCGACTGGTACCAAAGCGTGCTCGCACAGCTTGCCGCGGTCAGCACGGCCAGCGTATGGATGCGACTGCCCGCCACGGCGGCGGCGATCGCGACCTGGCTGATCATCAGCCGCTGCATCCTGCCCCGGCTCGGTCGACGTGTCGCACTCAACCGGGTCGCGGTGCTGACAGCCGGTGCGGTGTACCTGGCGGCCTGGCTGCCGTTCAACAATGGCCTGCGGCCGGAGCCGGTCATCGCGTTCGGCGCCATCGCCGCATGGGTCCTGGTGGAGAACGCCATCGCCACCCGCAGGCTGTGGCCCGCGGCGCTGGCGATCGTCATCGCAGTGTTCAGCGTCACCACCGCCCCGCAGGGGCTCATCGCCCTGGCTCCCATCCTGGTCGGCGCCAGGGCCATCGCCCGCAACATCCGGGCCCGCCGGCCCGTCGACGGCATCCTCGCGCCGCTGGCACCTCTTCTCGCCTCGCTGTCGCTGATCTTCGTGATCGTGTTCCGCGACCAGACCCTGGCCACGGTCGCCGAATCCGCGCGCATCAAGTACGTCGTCGGCCCGACCATCGCCTGGTACCAGGAGTTCCTGCGCTACTACTTCCTGACCGTCGAGGACAGCGCCGACTCGTCGCTGACCCGCCGGTTCGCCGTGCTGCTGATGATCCTGTGCCTGTTCGGGATGATCGCGGTGCTGCTGCGTCGCGGCCACGTGCCCGGCGTCGCCTCGGGTCCGGTGTGGCGGCTGCTCGGCACCACCGGTATCGGGCTGCTGCTGTTGACGTTCACGCCGACGAAGTGGGCGGTGCAGTTCGGCGCTTTCGCGGGCTTGGCGGGCGCATTGGGGGCGGTCACCGCGTTCGCGTTCGCCCGGGTCGGCCTGCAGACCCGCCGCAACCTCGTGCTGTACGTGACGGCGTTGCTGTTCATCTTGGCGTGGGCGACATCGGGTCTCAACGCGTGGTTCTACACCGGCAACTACGGCGTACCGTGGTTCGACAAGCAGCCGGTGATCGCCAGCTTCCCGGTCACGTTCATCTTCCTGGCGCTCGCGGTGATGACCGGCCTGCTGGCGGGCTGGCTGCACTTCCGGATGGACTACGCCGGACACACCGAGGTCGCCAACACAGGCCGTAACCGCGCCCTGGCGTCGACACCCCTGCTGGTGGTCGCGGTCATCATGGTCGTGCTCGAGGTCGGGTCGATGGCCAAGGGCGCCGCGCAGCGCTACCCCATCTACACCACGGCCAAGGCGAACGCGCAGGCCCTGATGTCCGGGCTGAGCGAGACCAGCTGCGCCATGGCCGACGACGTGCTGGTGGAGCCCGACACCAACGCCGGTATGTTGCAACCGGTTCCGGGCCAACGGTTCGGGCAGTACGGCCCGCTGGGCGGCGAGAACCCGGTCGGGTTCAACCCCAACGGCGTCAGCGACACCCTCGAGCCCGCCGAGCCCGTTATCGCCAACCCGGGCACGGTCAACTCCGACGGCTCGCCCAACAAGCCGAACGCAGGCGTCGGCTACGCGGCAGGCACCAGCGGCGGCTACGGACCCGAGGGCGTCAACGGGTCGCGGGTCTTCCTGCCGTTCGGGCTCGATCCGAAACGCACGCCGGTGATGGGCAGCTACGACGAGAACACCGTCGCCGCCAAGGCCACGTCGTCCTGGTACCAGTTGCCGCCCCGCACAGCGGATCGTCCGCTGGTGACCGTCGCCGCGGCCGGGGCGATCTGGTACTACGAGGAGGACCACTCCTTCAACTACGGCCAGTCGCTTGAACTGCAGTGGGGTGTGCACCGGCCCGACGGTTCGTATCAGGCGCTCGGGCAGGTGCAACCGATCGACATTTTCATGCAGAAGGCCTGGCGCAACCTGCGCTTCCCGTTGGCGTGGGCGCCGCCGGAGGCCAACGTCGTGCGCATCGTCGCCGACGACCCCAATCTGTCCACCGACCAATGGTTCGCGTTCACGCCGCCGCGGGTGCCGGTACTCGAGACAGCACAACAGATGATGGGATCGGACACACCGGTGCTGATGGACATCGCGACCGCCGCGAACTTCCCGTGCCAGCGTCCGTTCACCGAACATCTCGGCGTGGCCCAACTTCCGGAGTACCGCATCCTTCCCAACCTCAAGCAGACCGTCGTGTCGTCGAACCAGTGGCAGTCCAGCGAAGACGGTGGCCCGTTGCTGATCACCAGGGCGCTGCTGCGCTCCGACGCCGTACCGTCCTACCTGCGCGACGACTGGTATCGCGACTGGGGCGCCATTGAGCGCTACCACCGACTGGTGCCGCAATCCGAAGCGCCCGACGCGGTCATCGACCAGGGTTCGGTGACGGTGCGCGGCTGGAGCCGCAGCGGACCGATCAGGGCACTGCCATGAGCGAAGCTTGCGAGCGAATATCGGGCACAGGATGCGGCGGCCGAGCCTGCGAGGTCGGCGCATGAGAGACAACGTCGCGGTGACGCGCTGGGTGGCGACGATCGCCGGGCTGATCGGCTTCGTACTGTCGGTGGCCACGCCCCTGCTGCCGGTGGTGCAGACCACCGCGACGCTGAACTGGCCACAGAACGGTCAGCTCAATGACGTTACGGCGCCGCTGATCTCGCAGGTTCCGGTGA
>LZSH01000490.1 GCA_001665255.1 Mycobacteriaceae bacterium 1482268.1
CTTACGCTCAGGAGGCTCTGCTGAGGGTCGGGAGGTGAGCCCCAGGCAAAAGAGAAGGTTGTTCTACTAAGCGGAGAGTATAAGTTGCAAAAAAGTATCGTCCCATTGACACCCGCGCAAGGCTGGTGACAGAGTTTGTGAGACAGTTGCCGTTCATCTGTCTTATGCCGCCCTGGTCTCCGCGAAAGGCAACACCGTGACCGCCAGCTCCACCGAAGTAGCCGTCAGTGACGTCTACTTCGACCCGTACGAGGTCAGCATCAACGCTGATCCGTACCCGACATTTCGGCGGCTGCGGGAAGAGGCTCCTCTGTACTACAACGAGCAGCACGAGTTCTATGCGGTGAGCCGGTTCGCTGACGTGAACAAGGCACTGGTCGACCACGAGACGTTCAGCTCGGCGCGCGGCGCGATCATCGAATTGATCAAAGCGAACATCGAGATCCCGCCCGGCACGGTGATTTTCGAGGACCCACCGATTCACGACATCCACCGCAAGCTGCTGGCACGGATGTTCACGCCGCGCAAGGTCAACGCCCTCGAACCCGTCATCCGCGAGTACTGCGCGCAGAGCCTCGACCCGCTGATCGGGGCGGACCAGTTCGACTTCGTCGCCGACCTCGGCGCGCAAATGCCGATGAAGGTGATCGGCGCACTGCTGGGCATCCCCGAAAACGACCAGGAGATGATCCGCGACCACGCCGACGCGCAGGTGCGCACCGAGGCCGGCAAGCCCATGAAGCACAAAGAGCGCGGCGCCATGGTTCTCGGCGAAATCTTCGAGAGCTACATCGACTGGCGCGCGCAAAATCCGTCGGACGACATCATGACCGAGCTCCTCAACGCCGAGTTCGTGGACGAGACGGGCACCACCCGCAACCTGACGCGCCGGGAACTGCTGACATACGTGAACGTGGTAGCGGGTGCGGGCAACGAGACCACTACACGGCTGATCGGTTGGGCCGGAAAGGTTTTGGCCGACCATCCCGACCAGCGCCGCGAGCTCGTCGAGAATCCGGCACTGATCGCGCAAGCCATCGAAGAGCTACTGCGTTACGAACCGCCCGCTCCGCACGTGTCCCGATACGTGACGCGCGATGTCGAGATCCACGGCCAAGTCGTGCCGGAGGGCAGCGTGATGATGCTGCTGATCGGTGCCGCGGTGCGCGACCACCGCCAATTCCCGCCCGACGGCGACGTTTTCGACATCCACCGCGAAGTACGCCAGCATCTCGCGTTCAGCGTCGGCACGCACTACTGCCTAGGCTCGGCGCTGGCCCGTCTCGAGGGACGCGTCGCGATTGAAGAGATCCTCAAGCGCTTCCCCGAATGGGATGTCGACATGACCAACGCCCGGCTCTCCCCCACATCGACTGTCCGCGGCTGGGAATCCATGCCCGCGCTACTCAAGTGAAACCCTTTCCAGTAACAACGAATTGAGGTTGGAAATGACAGGACGTGTTGAAGGCAAGGTCGCTTTCATCACCGGCGCCGCCCGCGGTCAGGGCCGCGCGCACGCGGTTCGGTTGGCCGAAGAAGGCGCCGACATCATCGCCGTCGACATCTGTAAGCAGATAGACAGCGTTGCGATTCCGCTCGCCACTCCCGAGGATCTGGCCGAAACCGCCGATCTGGTCAAAGGATTGAACCGACGGATCTACACCGCCGAGGTCGACACCCGCGACTTCGACGCCCTCAAGGCCGCGGTGGACGCCGGTGTCGAGCAGATGGGCCGGCTCGACATCATCGTTGCCAACGCCGGGATCGGCAACGGCGGCGAGACGCTGGACAAGACCAGCGACGAAGACTGGACCGACATGATCGACGTCAACCTCGGCGGTGTGTGGAAAACGGTCAAGGCCGGCGTCCCGCATATTCTCGCCGGCGGCAACGGCGGCTCGATAATC
>LZSH01000491.1 GCA_001665255.1 Mycobacteriaceae bacterium 1482268.1
GGCTGTCGACCTGCTCCGGCATCAACAATGCGCGAGTCGCCGCATTCGCACCGAGCATCTCATCGAAGAACGCCGACTTCTCGCTTGCGCTCAACGTTGCGTCGTTGTTCAGCGCGTCGACCCGGAAGTACGGGTAGCCTCCCAACATTTCGTCGGCGTTCTTCGATGAGATGCTCGGTGCGAATGCGGCGACTCGCGCATTGTTGATGCCGGAGCAGGTCGACAGCCCGGAGATGCAGGCTCTGGAGCGCAGACTCGGCTGGCTGCCGGCGACGCTCAACTTCGTTGCGGCTCAGGCCAACGGCGTGACCCCGTTCTTGCGCGACGATCTCGTGGCGTCCGTGCGGGGATATCAGCCGCTGATATCCGCGCTGGATCGCATGCCGATTGCGCAACGCTTCGATGGGCGCGACCGCCTGAATCAGATGCTCTACTTCATATCTAAGACGAAGTTGCCGAATTTCATCCTGAACTATCTGGCCGATCGGATGGAGATGGCGCACTCCATCGAAGGGCGGGTGCCGTTCCTGGACCACCATGTCGCCGAAGTCGCGGCTCGGGTGCCGGTGAACATGAAAGTGAAAGGCATTCGGGAGAAGCATGTTCTGCGCGAAGCCGCGAAGGACGTGTTGATACCCGAGGTGTATGACCGACAGAAGCATCCGTTCACGACGCCGCCGACACGCAACCCGAACGACCCGATGCTGGCGTTCTATCGGGACACGTTCGCATCGCAGGCCGCGAGAGACCAGCCGATCTACGACATGAACAAGGTGTCGACAGCGCTCAATCAGCTGCTCGATTGCCCAGTTGATCAACGCATCGCGGTCGAAGGCAGCCTGCAGCGTGTTGCGAGTGTCGTTGTGCTGCAATAACTTTTCTCGATGGCGTGAGCGCGGCAACGGCGGCGGCGTCGCGGTGAGAGTTCAGTGCGGCGTCGAACTTGGCCGCGTCCACGTGCGGAAGTTTGATCCGCCACGTCGTAAACTCCTCGTCGGAGGACTTGGTGGTCGATGCCTGCGGTTCCGGTGCAGCATTGAGTTCGGGTGGCGGCTCCAACTTGACCGCCGTGCGCAGCTGGTTGACCGAGGCAACAGACGCCAACTCCGCGTAGTGGGCATCAGAGCACTGTCCTGCGCGGGCGGCGATGACGCCGACCTGATCCAGCGACAGCCGGCCTTCCCGCATGCCCTGTGCACAGCGAGGAAATTCTTCCAACCGGTGGGCGACGGTGATGATCGCGTGCGCGTTGGCCAACGAGGCGCCCAGCTTCCAGGCCACCAACGCCGCCGCCGAGCGCGCGCCAGTGGCACCACACAGCTCGTCGCGATCCATCTCCGCGACGATCTCCACAATGCGTGAATCAATCGCATTACGCTGACCCGCCAACTCCGCCAACTCCTCAAACAACACCTCAAGACGCTCGGTAGGACTCACGAACGCCGTGCCAACAGATGCCGTCAACGACATGACGTCATCATGGCAAGCTGCGCTAGGACCTCGATTCGCCCATGCCCGCCGCGCTCAAGCACTGGAGTGGTCCGAGATCAGCCGGCCGACACCGATGCAGGCCGTGCAGGCGGCAGCAGAGAAGACCTCCGAGACGGCGACGCAGGCCTTGAACGCAGCCACCAAGGGTTACGCAGCTGTGAACAACTTCTTCTCGAAGACCTCTCGCGACGGTGCGAGACTGTTCAGGAAGACGAAGCCAGACAACGAAACTGAGTAGCCGCATAGCGGCATATGGGTTTTCTGCAACTGCGACACCCGTTTTCGCGCGCAATCGTCGACGGACAACCGTGCTGTGACAACAGACCCTGACGGCTGCCAGCGCCCGACGCGCGTGCAGCCTTCTCGAGGTACCCGCAGTGCTTCGGCGGCGATGGCGAGAACTTTCCGGGACGTGATGACTTCGTCCCTAAGTCGATTTAAGTAGTGCTGCAACGCATTCGGAGTCGCTGATACCGAGTCACTTTGATGTCCGTTTGTCAACGCGTATGTGTTAGCCAATGCGCATGATGGCAGACATTTGGCGCGGTAAGTATTGTTCGATTCCTATCTAAGTTCAACGTCGCCCGGCGGTAAGTCGCAAGAATTGTTTAAGCGGTCGGAATGGCCCGCAACCAGTTGAGGCACTTCTCTATGGCCTCAGCAGCCTGACTATCCAACTCGGTCGGTCTGAAATGCATCACGTCGTTTCGAGCTGCATTGACTTCTCGCAGGTTCTCAACCACCGTCTTCCGGTCGAACGGGAGACCCAACTGTTGCCAGTTGTCGTCCTTCTCGAGGATCGCGACATACTGGCCGAACGACAGGTCATCCGCACTCTCGATGGCTCTGGTCGCACCCTTGACTTCTGCCGCCTGATAAATCATGGGCAGAGGCAGATGATTGACGAGGGCACGCAGACGATTCTCGACTTCGCCGATCTTGATGAATGGTCCAGCAGTTGTCAAAAAACCTTCTGCGAGATCAGTGGCGGTCAGGATCCCCACGTACAACCCTGTTGGATCTTGCACATAGAGGAACTCACGATCGATGATCGTGTCGATGTGATCGAGCAAGCTGTCACTGGAACGCGCTGTTTGGCGATTTTTATCCATGACCTGTCTCGCCGTAGCTTGAGATGTGTCACCCTGCCAACGAGCGATCGACTGCCAGGTGACGGAGCCGTGTAAGTCCCTGCGGCTCTTGTTCATCACGGGAATCTGCGAAAAGTCATTCATGATCATCAACGTTTCGACGGTTGACAACTTCTCGTCTGGTCCGACGATTACAAGTTCTCGTTCTGGGTCGAGGACCGAGGACACAGGCCAGCCAATCTCGGTTTCAGTTCGTCCTGATAAGTCTTGCTGATAGAGGACTTCGATTTCGCTGTAATAGTCGGCTAGCGCAATATCGGGCGACGTGACCAGACCCCGCCGCGATAGCTCTCGGTTGATCACCCGAAGAATGTGGGCCCCTCGCTTTTTGTATCCCCAAAGTCCAAGAAACTTCTTGACCGACACGGTTTTTGGCTGCTTGTGCTTGACCGTCTGGAGAAACGCATCAACCTGGGCCCGCTCCGCCGGTTCCACGCACTCGCCGGATGCAGCGATCTCGGACATTCGCTAACTCCCATCACTCCGATTGCCCATGTACTAGCCATGTGCTGATTGCTCAGCCTGCAGTACCTAACAACTCGCTCCGCTTCCCACTCCAGGTCACCACCAACGCATCTCGAGCGCGGCTGCTGGCGACGTAGAGAAGTGACCGTTCCCGCAGCAGCGCTTCAGCGTGCTCTTCCTCGGGCAGATTTCGCAGCGTCGCTGGCGATGGCACGTGCTTCTCGTCGGCGCCCGCGAGGACCACCCTGGAGAATTCCATCCCCTTCGCACGGTGCATCGTCATTACGAGCGGTTGGCCCGGTGTCGGAGCGTTCTTGTCGACCGCACGGGCCGAGACGCCGCGCTCGCCGAGCCCTCGAACGAAGCGGTCGCGTTCATCCTGGCTGCGGGTGAGCACGGCGATGCTCTCGGCCTCCAGACCGTCCTCTGCCAACCATGACTTGATCTTCGTCGCCACCTCCTCTAGCTCGGCACCGAGGTCCGGACATGAAATCAACTCCGGCGCAGGACCGTTCCGCGCGGAACGGTAGTCACTGGTCGACTCCTCTCCCTGTTCAAGGTCACGGTACTCCGCACCGGAGAGCACGCTCACGGCGAAGTGGAGGTTCTGCGCTGTCGTCCGGTAGTTCAACGTCAGCCGACGGGATCGGCCGACAATCTTGATCCCGAAGCGACTCAACACAACTGGGCTCCCATAGATCCGCTGGTGCGAATCCTCGGCGATGAACAGGTCGTTGGGCCCCTCCGCCACCAGTGCCCGCAGCAATGCCCAGTGCGTGGCGTGCAGATCCTGCGCCTCATCGACGATGACGTGGTCGGCCAGGTAAGCGCCGTCTCGCTCCGCACGGACGCGCAGAGCGTCGGCCGCAAGCGCGAGAACTTCGGGGAAACTGATCGATTCGTCCATCTGGCTATGCCGTCGGAACGCCTCGACCAACTTCCAGACGCCGATGCGCTGCGGGCGACTGAGCCGCACGCCGCGACCGGGTCGCGCAACCTTTGCGTACTGCTCCAGCGTGGTGATGCGATTCGCCAAAACCACCGCCACGTACTCGCTCTCCAGAAATGTGGGGGTCGCAAGTTTCGCGTCGAGCCCCGAGTCGACCGACCGCGCAACTTCTCGCCAGACGGCATCGGATGCCGTTCGCTTGGAACCGAATTCGACGTCGTGGCCGAATACTCGCTCGCAAGCCGCTGCCGCGGCGTCTCCGGACCGGTGCAACACATCCCTGCCCAGCGCGTCGATGCCGCCCACGTACACGCCGGGATCTCCGGGCTTGTCGGCGATACGCACGCCGGGGTCCAGTGCCTTGAGGTCGGTCTTGAGCCCCTGTGCGAGAGTGGCGTTGAAGGTGGTCAGGACGATCCGGGCGTCCGGGTAGTCGCGGGCGAGACGACGCGCCCGATGGATCGCGACGACGGTCTTGCCTGTGCCTGCGCCACCTGAAAGACGGAATGCCCCAGAGAAATCCGACTCGACGTACTTGCGTTGTTCCGGGTGAAGGAATGTGCGCCACGCGGCAAAGTCACCGCCCTCGATGACGCGGCGCAGTTCTTCGTTGTCTTCGATGAACGCGAACTGCATTTTCGAGGCCGGGCGCTCCAACGCGGCGATGATCTGCTGGTCCTCATCGAGTGACTTGTCCACCGGCTCTTTGGCGAACCCGTGGTTCTCCCGGATCGTCTCAATCGCGATGCCGGTGGCGAGTTCGAGCAGGGCGCTACCCTCCCACTCGAGCCCCTCCGCCGCGACCTCCAACAGCGCCGACTCGTCCGCTGCCTCCATCGCCTTGGCCGCGAGCACGGGGTTGATGCCCAGCCCGTTGGTCAAGTCGCCGAGCGTGTAGCCGACCCCCCCGAGGTAGGACAGCGCCGGTTTCGAGACCGGTGGCGTGACGGGTTCCTCCTTGGCGGCCTCCGCGGGCGCGGACTCGCCGATTAATCCCTCGAGCGTGCCGTTGATCGGGTTGACCCGCAGGGTGGCCCGTTCGGCGAGTTTGATCGCATCGTCGTGGGGCCAGGTACCCATGTAGATGTATGTGGGTCCGCTGTCTTTGTCGTCGACGCGGAATAGAACTGCCCGCCAATACAAGTCGACGCGGCCCGTGCGAACCCGCGAATCAATGGCCCCTTTCATGGGCTCGATGTGCAGCTTGGGTGAGGTGTCGTCGGTCGTGAGCTTCTCGAAGAAGTCGTACACCTTGTTCTTGATCGAACCGTCCAGCTTGGACATGCCCTTGCTGTTCGACGCGATGACCAGATTCGCCACCTACACCACTCCGTTCAATTTCAATGCCTCGACGATCTCCTCGACGTCGGGCGAGCACAGCGTCCAGCCGGTCACCGGCTCGCCTTGATCGAATATGACAGCCACTCGGCCGCCAGCCCAGGCCAGGTCGAGAACGTCGCCATCCGTCGTCTCGTAGCCCAGTTCGGGTGCCGGCACGCGTGCCGCGGCCAATGCGCGGATGAGATCGCGTTCGGCTTCCGACACCGCCTCGTCGAACACCTGCTGCCATTCCTCGGGCACCTCGGGCTCTGCGCTGTCAGCAGGCCCTGGCGCCGGCGCGGTCGCCAGCAAGGTATGAGTGGTGACCCGGCCGGGGTCGCAGATACCCAGCCAGTTCGACAAACGCAGCCATTCCTTCCATGCCTTCCCCCCCAGAGCTTCCAGCTGCTCGTCGCGGTCATCGACGGCGAGCACCGCCCGCGGCGGGTCCGACGTCGCGCGCACACCGGCGGCGATGGCGACACCTCCGTCTGTGTATGACCAGCACATGTCGGAACCGGCCGCCTCGAATGGCGCCGATCCGTCCAAGGCCGCCAACGCCGCAGCAGCAACCCCGTCGGAATCGGATTTCACCCGGTTGTCGCCCCGAACAAACAAATACGGCATCCGAGTGCTGAAGTGTCGCCATGCATCAATGTCGGGGTTGACGACGAATTCCAGCAACTGGGACACCGGGTCTTTGGCTTGCAGCCGAACCAGACCCGGTTGGACGTGGAACCGACTGGTGACGAAGCTGGTTGCTTTCTGATCGAGCCAGGCCGGCTCGATCGAGTCGCCAGATTTGAAGCGCTGCAGATCATCATGGCCGAACGACCACACCAGATAGCCCGCGGCCCGCAATGCGGCGCGTTTGTCGGCGTCGTCGGCGACGCGGTTGCAGCCGGGAACCGCGTGGAAGGCCCGCCCGTCGGCGAAGATCGCAATGCGTGGAATGTCCGGGTCGGCCGTCTGCAACACGAAGTCGGGTTTGACGAAGTCAAGCGAAACCTGCGGTCGCAGTGACCATTTCCGCGCCTTGCTGCCCTGCAGGGTGATGGTCGCCGACGGACCGTAGGTGCCCGGCTTCTCCACGACGGCCGCACCCATCAACTTGAGCCGCTCGATGAGGGAACAGTAGAAGTCACGTTCCAAGAAGGACTCGTCGCTGAGCGGCGTGCTCGGCGGCGCCTGCTCGGTCACCTCGGCGGTCCAGGCATCTAGGTCGGGAGTGCCATGGCTACCGACGTCGAGGATGCCGTCGAGCAGTTTCAATGCGGTCAGCCGGGACACTTTGTCCATCTCGTAGGGCGCGGCGAAGGGCAGCAGGCATCGGTGGCAGGCGAGCCGCTCTTCGTCCCGGCATGGGCACTCGCGCAGGATCTGCCGGGCAGCGGCGAGCACCGCGAAAACCTTGGCGTGATCGGCGAATTCGGCGAGATAGCCGGTCCCGCCGGGAACGGTGTCGTGGATCAGGAGCGCACGGCGGTCGGGTGCCCACAGCGCGTCGCTGATGGTGGCGACGTCGAGATGCTCGGGGGATCCACCGATCACCTCACGCAGGCCGAGCAGGATCGCAGCTGCCAGGCTGGGGTGGGCGAAGTTGTCGTACTCCATCTGCGCCGGTAGGTGGAGGAGCACACCCTGAGTGCGAAGCCGTCGCGCCAATGCAATGTCGCGGACGTCCTCGATGGCCGATCCCCGCAGGCGACACCAGGTGCGGTGCTCGTATCGACTGTTGCGGCCAGCTTCCCGGTCGAGTTGCCCGCAGGATGCGCAGACCCGGAACAGCCCGCTGGTCGATTCCTGCCCCGCGATCAACCGAGTCTTACCCTTGGATGCTCGTGCGCCGAGGTTAATCCAGCGAATGTCCAAGCGCCGCAGGTATTCCGCACCGAAGGATGAGCTGGATCGGTACCACGTGCGGCCGACCTGGGTGGGGTCGATGTCAGCGGCGGTCACCACGGTGAATGGTTCCTGTTGGCGGTTGTCGCGGAGGTCGTTGATGGTGGCCTCGTCCCGACGCACCTCCGCCGAGACTCGGGTCATCTCGATGACGGCCAGGTGCTGGCTCACATCGGCGATACCGGTGCTGTGGCAGCGTGGACAGCTCGACACCGGTTCGATCACAGCCGCGGACGGGCTGTCGTGCACCCATCCGCATTGCGGGCAGACCTGCCAGGCGCGAATGTTGGATTCACCTGTACCCAAGTCCACCGCATCGATGGCGACCGCGAGTCCTTGCGCGTAGAACGTGGCACCGGGGGCGAGTTCGGTGAGCGCAACGCGGGACCCGCGCTGATAGCTGAGTTGTTCCCCCATGTAATCGTTACTGTCCGGATCGATCCAGGTGACGCCGACGTCGAGGGTCACCGCATCGTCGAGCAGTGTGTAGTTGGGTAACACCCCGTAGCGTTCGAGCACCGAGATCCAGTAGTCGCGGGTGAGCGAGGTGATCTGGGCACCAAGGAGTTTGCGCGATCCCTTGGCGATCTTGAAGGCGCGCCGGTCGTCGTCGGTGGCAGCCGGCGAGGTAGCCCGGCGTTCGAACTCGGGTAGGTCGGCCTCGACGGTGGCCAGCCGTTCGGTGAGTTCCTTGAGGTCGACTTGCCATTGGTGGGCGGCGGCCATCAGACGCTGGGTGAGGCCGCTGGGTCCGCCGTACGGCGGTGCGCTCGCGCAGGATCGCAGCGCGTCGACGGCCTCGGGGCTGAGATGGTCACCGAACTGGGCCAGAAAGCGGTCCAGCAGCCTGTCGGCGTCGGTGGCAGCTGTGTCCATCAGCTGTGCAAGCCAGCTGTCCGCCCCGTTGTCGCCGAGCACCGATCGCGCATCCTTGGGCGCCGCCCGCTGAGGGTCACGGGCGAATTGGTCGACGATGTGCGCGATGTACTGGCGTTGCAGGATCTCATCGGCGTTGAGGAATGTCGCCGGTGGTCGCACGTCCCCTTGGATCACCGACAGCGGCTCGAACAGTTTTGGCAGATGTTCGCCGCGGCCGCGAACGTAGGCCAGCACCAAGGAGTTTCCGGTGAGTCGGCCGGCGCGACCTACGCGCTG
>LZSH01000492.1 GCA_001665255.1 Mycobacteriaceae bacterium 1482268.1
TCCGCTCCAGCCCGGTCCGGCCCGAAGCAGACGGCTCGAAGCGCCGGGTGCGGTGCACGAAGAACATCTCCTCGCTGCGGATCACCGAGCCGTTGAAGTCGATCACGGCATCGCGCCGCCACACCGGGCCAATCATCTCGGTCGGCACTACCCGCAGGCCGGTCTCCTCGGCCAGCTCGCGGACCGCGGCCTCGGTCAGCGTCTCCCCCGGCTGCGCCGCGCCGCCGACGGTGAACCACCACCGCGGGGCCGGACCATCTGAGCCATCGCGGAAGGCCGGGTCCGATCCGCAGAACAACAGCACCGCGCCCTGCTCGTCGAGCAGCACCACGCGGGCCGATGTGCGCCGGCCGACCACGCCGACGTCGCGGTCGGCTTGCTCGGCGATCTCGAAATAGGTTGGCAGCGCGGCAGTTCCACCGAGCCGCAGCAGACGCACCGCCGGCCGCTCCCGCAGTGCCAGCGTGTCGCGTACCGCGTCGTTGTGAAACCTGCGGGCCAACGTCACGCGCGCCTCGGCGTCGGCCAGCTCGGCGACCAGCGCCACCGGCAATGACGCCGGGTCGACGAGCGCGAGCGCCGCCGACAGCTGGTTCTCCGCGGTCTCCCTGCCTGCCCTGGGGGCCTTCTCGGCGGCGTCTGCCAGCGCCTTCAACCGCCTGCCTTCCGGACCGGCGCCGTAGGCGTCGACGGCCACCGCGCGGGCGACCACGGCGCGCCGGGCCAGGGCCCCGTCGAGCGCCTGCCAGGACAGGTCGTAGCGGACGTGCAGCCGGTCAAGCCGGTGCGCGGTCTGATACGCCCATGCGGCCACCAGCAGCAACGCCACCAGCACCAGGACGAGGGCCGTGACCACATACCAGGTCATCAGCTCGCCACCTGCACCTTCGCCCCTGCCCCGGCCACCGTCTCGTAGACCCGCATGATCTGGCCCGCCACCACCGACCAGTCGTACTGGTGCACCGCCTCGGTGGCCGCGTCGATGTAGCGGCCGCGCGCGTCGTCGTCCGCCAGCACCTCGATGAGGCCCGCAGCGAGTCCGTCGGCGTCGTCCACCGGCACCAACCGGCCGGCCTTACCGTCCTCGAGCACGCGCCGAAACGCGTCCAATCCGCTGGCGACCACCGCGGTGCCCGCGGCCATCGCTTCAACCAGCACTATGCCGAAGCTCTCGCCGCCGGTGTTGGGCGCGCAGTAGACGTCGGCGCTGCGCATCGCCGACGCTTTCTCGGTATCGCCGACCTGGCCGAGGAAGCGCAAGTGAGAAGCCAGCGGGCCGACCTCGCCGCGCAACTCGTCCTCGTCGCCGCGGCCGACGATCAGGATCTCGATGTCGGGAAACCGCTCGACGACCGCCGGAAGGGCCGCCGCCAGCACGGCCATCCCCTTGCGCGGCTCATCGAAGCGGCCCAGAAACAGGACGGACTTGCCCGGCCGCGGATATCCGTCGAGAAGCGGCGCCGAAGCGAACGACGCGACGTCGACGCCGTTGGGGATCTGGACGGCATCGGAGCCCAGTGCCTCCATCTGCCAGCGCCGCGCAAGATCCGACACCGCGATACGGCCGACGATCTTCTCGTGATACGGCCGCAGGATCCCCTGAAAGACACTGAGCGTCAACGACTTTGTCGTTGACGTGTGGAAGGTGGCCACGATGGGGCCCTCCGCGGCCTGCAGCGCCAGCATCGACAGGCTCGGCGCGTTGGGCTCGTGCAGATGCAGGACGTCGA
>LZSH01000493.1 GCA_001665255.1 Mycobacteriaceae bacterium 1482268.1
GGCTGGAAAGGCCTGGGCTGAAGCGCGTGTTCAGCCTTCCAGACTCTTGACCGCCTGCGCCGTCAGCTCGTGGCCGATATCGATGACCTCGGCGGCGCGATGAAATTCCAGGCTGCGGCAGGCAGTCCGCGGCACCTCGATCAGCAGATCGGGCGGATAGGCGGCCAAGATGTGCCTGGCGAGTGCGGCCTGCGCGATGTCGATGGTGCGGTTCATCACCTCAAAGCTGCCCATCTTGGGCACTGCGGCTTCTTTCGCAGTGTCGACAAGCTCGTCGTCGTTGGTGTCGACCGGTGCCACCTCTTCGCCGTCGGCATCCTCGGCAGCGATGCCGAAGCGGTTCAGCATGGTGCTGGACTCGAACAGCGACGAGGTGCTGCGCCACATTCTGTTCAGCCATTCCGCGGTGGCTCGCGGTTCGGCGTCGGTCGGGTCATAGCGGCCGCCGGCCTCACTCCCGCCGAGGCTGACGGCGATGGTGAGGTCGGCGTTGACGGCCGCGATCGGCGGGCTTGGTCGTATCGGCGGGCTTGGTTGTATTGGCGGGGGCCTGACCCTGGACCGGGGCCGGGCTGCTGGTGTAGGACCGCGGAGCCGACGGAGTGGCAATGCGCACCGGAGCGGGATTGTTGACGATGACCGGGGAGGCCGGGTCGCTGTTGGTGTTCAGCCCTGGGATGTTGATCTCCGAGGGAATGTTGAACACCGTCGACGGCTGCGAGGCCGCGGTCTGCTCGGGCTGGCTGCTGGAGTTCATCAGGTAAACGCCGCCAAAGGCTGCGGCGCCGACGACTGCGATGCCGGCGATCATTAGCAGGCCCTTGCTGGCAGCTGCGGACTGCGCCACCGGCGCTGCCATCGGCATCGGCTGCATGGGCATGGGCTGCTGCATGGGGGCGTAGCCGTAGCCGTTGTGCTGGGGGCCGTAGTTCTGGTGCTGGGGGTAGGTGGTGTACATGGTCTCTCCTTGGTTTGTGAGTGGCCCGTGCGGCCGCTTTCACAGGTAGGAGCAACGGGCACCGATCAGTCGCACACTTTTTCCAAAGAAATTTCGAGAAAGTTTTTCGACGACCTACTACGCAGGTCAGCGGACTTTCGGAGGAGTTCAGCCCGCAAGGAACGCGGCAATCTCGGCGGCGACGCGGCGGCCTTGCGCCCGGCCGGCGCGCGCCGACGGCTCGCGGCACGCGGGGTCGAGCGGGTCGCGGCCGAACGCCGCCACGGACTCGTCGTCGGCGAACACCCCCAACGCGCGACCGGGGAAGGCGTCGACCTCGACGGCCGGGTCGGGTCCGAACGGCGACGGCGTGCCCTTGCCCGATGGCACCAGCACGACGGCAACCTCGCAGTCGCTGGCCAGCTTCAGGTTCATGGTGCTGCCGACACCGCCGTCCATGTAGCGCCGCTCACCGATGGTCACCAGCGGCCACGCGCCGGGTACCGCGCAGCTGGCGGCGACGGCGTCAACCAGATCGACACCCGAGCGCCGGTCGAAGGCGACCAGCTCGCCGGTCCCGATGTCGATGGCAGTGATCCGCAGGTCGGCCTCGGGCCAAACGTGTGACGGCAGCCGATGGGCGATCACGTCGCGGCGCACCGCCTCAGGGACGGTCTTCGTGGAGCGGGCGACCTCGCCGATCTGTTGCAGCTTCTGCTGAGTCGTCGCGCCGGGGTCCGACAATGCGGTGAGGAACAACCGGATGATGTCGTCGATGTCGACGCCCGGGCTGATCTCCTTGGAGTCGCCGCTGATCTGGCGGGCGTACAACTCCTCAAGGCTCAATCCGCTCCCGAGTTGGGCGGCGACGGCCGAGCCGGCGGACGTGCCGACGGTGACATCGGAAAGCAGCAGGGCACGCGCGGTGTCCGGCGACGCGTCCTCGATCCCCCGCAGGACGCCGATCTCCCAGGCGATGCCTGCCAGTCCCCCACCCGCCAGCACCAGCGCTCGTTTCGATGTCACACACGAAAGTCTGCCAACTGGCGATAATCGGCCTGGACACCGACCCTCGAGGAGCAACGTCGATGAAGACGAAGGCCGCCGTGCTGTGGGGACTGCAACAGAAATGGGAGGTCGAAGAGATCGACCTCGACGCCCCCGGGCACGCCGAGGTGATGGTCAAGATGACAGCGAGCGGGATGTGCCATTCCGATGAGCATCTCGTCACCGGTGATCTGCGGATGACGATGCCAGTGGTGGGCGGCCACGAGGGCGCGGGCGTGGTGGTAGAGGTCGGCGAAGGCGTCACCGACGTTGCCGAGGGAGATCCTGTGGTGCTGAGCTTCATTCCGGCGTGCGGCCGGTGCGGGCCGTGCGTGCGCGGCATCAGCAACCTGTGCGAGCTCGGCATGCACCTACTCAAGGGTCCTCAACTCGACGGCACCCACCGGTTTCACGCCCGCGGTCACGACGTCGGTCAAATGTGTTTGCTCGGAACGTTTTCGGAATACACCGTCGTGCCGACGGCGTCGGTGGTAAAGGTCGACGCCAGCGTCGCGCTGGACAAGGCGGCGCTCGTCGGCTGCGGTGTGACTACTGGATATGGCAGCATGATCCGCACCGGTGAGGCGACGGCGGGCAGCACCGTGGTGGTGATGGGCGTCGGCGGGGTCGGCATCAATGCCGTACAGGCGGCGCGCATTGTCGGTGCACGACACATCGTCGCCCTGGATCCGGTCGAGTACAAACGCACGCGCGCAAGGGAATTCGGAGCTACCCACACTGCGGCCACGGTCGAGGAGGCGGCGAAGCTGCTGAGCGGCCTGACCCGCGGGCAGAAGGCCGACGTGTGCGTCGTCGCAACCGACGTCGCGGAGGGCGCCTACGTCGGGCAGGCGCTGAGCCTGGTCGGCAAGCGGGGCCGGGTGGTGATGACGGCGATGGCGCATCCGGACTCGCAGCAGGTGAACCTGTCGCTTGTCGACCTGACCTTGTTCGAAAAGCAGGTTCGCGGTTCACTTTTCGGCTCGTCGAATCCGCGCGTCGATATCTTCGCGATGCTCGACCTGTACGACTCCGGTCAACTAATGCTCGACGAGCTGATCACGCGGGAATACCCGCTGTCGGACATCAACGCCGGCTACGACGATCTGCGCAGCGGCGTCAACCTGCGCGGCCTGATCCGCTTCTGACCCGCTCCCCCTTGACGCCGAAACTCACATTTGGGCGCAAAAGTGCGAGTAGATCGCACCATTTCGTCGATCTCGGCGACGGGCTCAGTGCACCAGCTGGCGCGACAGCTCCTTCAGCGATTGCCGCGCGTAGCCTTTCCACAGCTTTCCGAACACCGGCAGCAGCGGTGCGGTGAACGCACTGTGCGGGTGAATTGTCCACCGCCACGTCACGGCGGTGCCCTCGCCACGCGGCTCGAAGATCCACTCACCGTCGATGTGATCGACCAACGGCGCCAGGGGGCCCTTGACGTCAGACAGCGTGTACCCGAACGAACGGGGCGCGTCGAAAGTAGTGAGCTGCTCGTCCATGCTGCCGCCACCGACCAGCACGACAGTGCGCGACTGTCCGACAGCGTCCCAATCTCCGGTCTGGTCGCGAGTTTCCTTGATCGGCGGAATCGGGCCGTACCACCGCCGGAACAAATCCGGCAACGGCATCGGCACCATGTCGCGGAACACGCTTTCCTGGTCCAGCGCAATCGTTTCGGACTGCTCGACCACCAACGGTTTAGCCATGACCCAAGACTAGCCGGGCAGCTCCACGTCGCAGCGGTCACGGAACTCGAGTGCCGGCGCGCGGATACCGCGCAGGTCGGCTCCCACTTGCGGATTGGCGTCGATGTAGTCCTGCACCGCTTGGCGCTGCTCGTCTCGGGGTTTGCCCTTGAGATCAGTGAAGAACGCGTTGACGTCCGGGTGGCTGAACAGGTACGTCGACATCGCCGCCGAGACCCCGGTCATCACTCCGGCGAGATCGGCGGCGCTACAGTTCGGCGGCGCGGGTTCGGCATTCGCAGGGACCGCGGTGACAAGGGCGGCGACGGCGCCGAACGCGGCGATTCCTCGCGTCAGGCCTGGGTTGATCGACATTCGGTGAGCTCCTATCGGTTTCGAAGGCAGGGACGGCGTCTCGTCGGCTCAGACGCACCCGCTGACGCTGATTCGGCGGCCGAAGTTGGCGCATACGTTGATGTTTGGTGGCGGTGGAGGCGGTGGCGGAGGTGGTGCCGCGTCGTAATCCTCGGGTAGCGGCGCGTAGGCCGCCGGAGGCGCGACCCAGGGCGCGACGGCGTCGGCGATGCTTCCGCACCCGCCGACCGAGACGTGGCGTCCACCCACCGATCCGCATACGTCGGCATGGGCGGGCGCCGGCTCACAGACGACAGCGAGTCCTAGCGCGACGGCACACAACCCGAGCGGTCCGATTGTTCTCAAAGCGTTCACAGCGTGGAGTTTGGCAGTTCGACGGCCGCGCACAGGGCAGAAACGCCGGATTCGCATCACGGCTAACCGAGCCCCGGCGCAGCCTTGCCGCTGATCAGCGGCAAGTCGAGATAGGTCAGGATGCCCGGCTCGGCGGCACATGTCGCAGGTACGGAGTTGACGCAGTGCGCCGCGGTGCCGACGATGCCGTACTCCGGGCCTTCCCCGCCGACCTCGGAGTGGAAGCCCTTGACGGTGATCGTGATGTCGGGATTGCCACGCACCTCCATCTCATACCGCTGCCCCGTGCCGAGTGTCCATGCGGGATCGAGGTTCTCCTCACCCATCAGCCAGTTCACCGTCACGCGCACGACAGGCTGGCCGTCGACGAGCGCCTCCCAATGGAACCGTCGGCCCGCAACCTGTCCGGGTTCGATGACGCCCATCGGCGACGCGATCGGGGCGGATGCGACGGCGACTTCCTGAGTGGCGCGCACTTTCGGGTCGGCATTGAAACCCATCTGATCGACAACCATTTTCACGGCCTGGATGAAACCGCTGTCGAGCATCTTCTGCATCGGCCCGGTGAGCGCCTTGTCCGGCGTCTCGCCGAAGCCCATCACATGACGCAGCACATCGGGTGCCTCGTATGTGCGCAGGTCGGAAAACTCTTCGGCGCGAACGAAGGTCACGCCAGTGGAGAACGCGGAGAACAACAGCGGGAACTTTTCGCTGATGCCGCCCGGCGCCATGCCAGTGCCGTGCAGGGTGGCATTGCCTTCCAGGGCCGCCTCCCGTATCGGTGCGGCGCTGCGCTCGCTCGGGTAGAGCCAGCCGACCGGGGTGACGACGTTCTTGCCCGACCGCAGCAGCGCGGCCACCTCGTCGGGATTGGCCATCAGCGGCGCGTAGATCACCGCGTCGGCTTCGAGGCCGAGGATGTCCTCGATGCTGTTGGTCGCAACCACACCGAGCCGTTCGGTTCCGATCAGGTCGCCGACGTCTCTGCCCGCCTTGTCGGGTGAATGCACCCAACAGCCGACGAGATCGAGATCGGGATGTTCGAGCACGCCCTTGACCGCCGCGACGCCCACGCCGCCTGTGGCCCACTGCACGACTCGAAGGCCCATGATTCCTCCCAGGATGGCGAAACTAGAACACGTTCTACTGAAGGTCTACACCACTCGGCCCGGCTATGGACCCAACTCAACGCAGATCGCGCGCTGACGTCGACCCAGCGACGCCGTTTGCGGTGTGACGCACCGGCGGTCGCATTAGGGTGTGTTCGCCGGCAAGTGCAAAAGGGAGCAAACGATGAGCGGCACCGAAGGGGACTCGCGTGTGGGTACCACATTCGGCCGCTACCGGCTGCGCCGTCTCCTCGGCAAGGGCGGCATGGGCGAGGTATACGAGGCCGAGGACACCGAGAAAGACCGGATCGTCGCGCTGAAACTGTTGCCGGAAGAGGTGTCTCACGATCCGGTGTTCCGCAAGCGGCTGCGGCGCGAGGCCCACTCGGCGGGCAGGTTGCTCGAACCTCACGTCGTACCGATCCACGACTACGGCGAGATCGACGGCGTGATGTTCGTCGACATGCGCATGATCGACGGCACGGACCTGCGCAAAATCCTGAAGAACTACGGCCCGATGACGCCCGCCCGTGCGGTGGCGATCATCCGCCAGATCGCCTCGGCGCTCGACGCGGCCCACGAAGCCGGCATCATGCACCGCGACGTCAAGCCCGAGAACATCCTCATCACCCGCGACGACTTCGCCTACCTGGTCGACTTCGGTATCGCCAATGCCGCCACTGACGAGAAGCTGACCGAATTGGGCACGGCCGTAGGAACATACGCGTACATGGCGCCGGAGCGGTTCACCAACGACGAGGTGACCTACCGCGCGGACATCTACGCGCTGGCGTGCGTGCTGCACGAATGCCTCACCGGATCGCAGCCCTACCCCGCCGACAGCGTCAGCGTGGTGATCACATCGCATCTGATGCAGCCGATACCCCGGCCGAGCGTCATGCGGCCCGGGATTCCCGCTGCCTTCGACCACGTCATCGCGCGCGGCATGGCCAAGCAGCCCGCCGACCGCTACGCCAGCGCAGGCGATTTCGCAGCCGGCGCCAATGATGCTCTGACGCAACGCGATCAGCATCAGGCCGCGACCATTTTGCAGCGCAGCCAGGAAGCGACGATGCCGGGGTATGCGGGGATCGGCACCGCCTTGGCCGCCCCACAAGGGTCGGACACACCGTCGCCGTACCAAACTCCGTCGCCGCCTACTCCGCCGCCATTCCCCGCCGCCGCACCGTCGACTCCCGGGCAGTGGACCACGCCGTCACCCCGTACACCCCGACAGAAGAGCACGACGTGGATCCCACTGGTCGCCGCGGCGGCGGTGTTCGTGCTGGTGCTCGGTGCGCTCGGAGCGTGGTGGCTCGTCAAGAAAGACGATTCGTCGAACCGCAGCGTGGCCAGCAGCACCTCGAGTACCAGGGCCACCGCCACCAAGTCGAGGCCGTCCAGGACGTCCGCGCCGCCGGTGAACGCCGAACCGTTCGACGCCAAGCTCCTCTCCGCGCTGCCGACCAGCTACGACGACAGCGCCTGCGAGCCGACGCATCCGCCGGCCACCGACGCGCTGGCCACCGTGGACTGCGGCGAGACGAACGGGCCCACCGGTCCGAAGGTCGCGCGGTATTCGCTGTTCGCCGATCAGACGACGTTGGACCAGCACTTCAAGGATGCAATCGCCCAGAACTCAGAGCTGGTCAAGTGCCCGGGCAGCGACCTCGACTCGCCCACTGCATGGCACTACAACGCCAACCCTGATGAGGTCGCGGGCCAAGTCGCCTGCGGTACCTACGACGGAACCCCCGATGTCACCTGGACCAAGGACGCCGACCTCGTCCTCGCCGATGCGCAGGGCCCCAACCTCGAAGAACTGCACAAATGGTGGAACGACTTCGGCTGAGGCTTCTTTCGTCTCCAGGCGGGGCCTCGCTTCGTCGATAGGGCATCTAGACAGTTCGCTCGCTTTGTGTTTCTGTCGATCGCACAGGACAGCGAAGGGATGGGTAGAGATGCCAAACAAGGTTTTCGTCGTCGGGGTCGGGATGACGAAGTTCGAGAAGCCAGGCCGCCGCGAGGGGTGGGACTACCCGGACATGGCGCGCGAATCGGGCACGAAAGCGCTCGAAGACGCAGGCATTCTCTATTCCGAAGTTGAGCAGGGCTTCGTCGGCTACTGCTCGGGCGACTCGACGTCCGGCAACAGGGCACTGTATGAGCTCGGCATGACTGGGATCCCGATCGTCAACGTGAACAACAACTGTTCGACGGGTTCGACGGCGCTTTTCCTTGCGGCGCAGACGATCCGGGGCGGACTTGCCGACTGTGCGATCGCGCTCGGTTTCGAGAAGATGCAGCCGGGCGCGCTGGCCGGTGGCGCCGAGGATCGCGAGTCGCCGTTGGGCCGTCACGTCAAGGCCCTGGCCGAGATGGACGAGTTCGCGTTTCCGGTGGCTCCGTGGATGTTCGCCGCCGCGGGCCGGGAGCACATGCGCAAATACGGCACTACCGCAGAGCATTTCGCGAAAATCGGATACAAGAACCACAAGCACTCGGTGAACAACCCGTACGCGCAATTCCAAGAGGCATACACCCTCGACGACATCCTGGCCGCGAAGATGATCTCCGACCCGGTGACCAAGCTGCAGTGCTCGCCGACCTCCGATGGGTCGGGCGCGGCGATCGTGGCCAGTGAGGCGTTTGTCGACAAGCATGGCCTGGCGGGGCAGGCGGTGGAGATCGTCGGGCAGGCGATGACCACCGACTTCGAGTCGACGTTCGACGGCAGCGCCAAGAACATCATCGGCTATGACATGAATGTGCAAGCCGCACAGAAGGTTTACGACCAATCAGGTCTCGGGCCGGCTGACTTCCAGGTGATCGAGCTGCACGACTGCTTCTCGGCCAACGAACTGCTGCTGTACGAGGCGCTGGGTCTGTGCAACGAGGGTCAGGCGCCGAAGCTGATCGACAACGGCGAGACGACCTACGGCGGCCGGTGGGTCGTCAACCCGTCGGGCGGGTTGATCTCCAAGGGGCATCCGCTCGGGGCGACGGGTCTGGCCCAGTGCGCCGAGCTGACGTGGCAGTTGCGCGGAACCGCGGACAAGCGTCAGGTCGACAACGTCAGCGCGGCACTGCAACACAACATCGGCCTCGGCGGCGCCGCGGTGGTGACGGCCTACCAGCGCGCCGAGCGCTGAGCTTCTTTGCGCGAGCAGACGCGAACGCATCGAAATCAGCGGCGCGTCGCATGCATTTGCGTCTGCTCGCGCGTGAGAGTCGCGCCTTTATCCACAGATCCGGCTGGAGGTATTGGCCGCTGTTGTGTCCGCAGACACCATCGGTGCAATGTTCATCGAAGAGCTGTTCGCGGCGAATGGCGGAGTGGCCACCAGGCAACAGCTACTGGCATTGATGTCTCGAGGAACGCTTGCGTCTCACATCAGGTCTGGCGCGGTCACCCGCGTGTGGCGGGGTGTTTATTCGCCGAGCCCGCCCGACGTCGTCGGCAAACTAAACGGACTGGACCTGATCGCGCGCGAGCGAATGGTGGCCTGTATGAGCACCGCAGCGCAGATGTACGGCTTCGATACCGAGAAGGGCGAACGCATTCACGTCCTCGATCCCGGTGTCCGGATGAGGCCGGCGGCGGGTCTGATGGTTCACCAGCGGACCGGTGCCCCCTTGACACGAGTACACAACCGGCTCGCAACAGCACCGGCGTGGACTGCGGTTGAGGTCGCTCGCACACTTCGGCGCCCACGCGCGCTCGCGACGCTCGACGCTGCGCTTCGCTCCAAATCGTGCACAAGCGACGACATTCGCGCCGCCATCGTGGAACAGAAGGGCCGCCGCGGAATCGTCAAGGTTCGAGAACTCATCGAGCATGCCGACGGTCGAGCGGAATCTGCAATGGAGAGCGAAACACGTCTGGTGTTCATCGACGGCGGTGTGCCACTCCCGGAACTTCAATTCGAGATCGTCGACAAGTGTGGCGATCTATGGCGGGTTGATTTCATTTGGCCCGACGCGATGCTGGTCGCCGAATACGACAGTATGGAGTGGCATGCGAATCCGGCTGCAGTCAAACGCGATCGCATCAAGACCGCGCGACTGCAGGAGTGCGGCTACTCGGTACTGCCCATCGTCGTCGATGACGTACGACGAAACCAACTCGACCTCGTCGCACGTGTCTTGGGATACCTCGACCGCTCCCCTCTCGCCAGCTGAGCAGACACAAACGCAGCGATCGATGCGGCGTGTCGCGTGCCTTTGCGTCTGCTCGCGGTATGGGCTCAGCCCGCTCACCGCTAATCGCGCTGTTCGATGACTTCGTAGGCGTTCTCGGCGTAGCGGGCCCTGATCGTCTTCTTGTCGAACTTGCCGACACTGGTGAGCGGCACCTGGTCGATGAAGGCCCACCGCTCGGGCAGCCACCAGCGAACCACCTTGTCGCCGAGGAACTCCCGCAGATCTTTGGCACACACGTCGGCGCCTTCGTTGACGACGACGACTGCCAGCGGTCGCTCCTGCCAGCGCTCGTCGGGTACCGCGACGACCGCGGCCTGGCTGACCGCGGGATGGCCCATCAGATGGTTCTCCAGCTCCACCGACGAAATCCACTCGCCGCCAGACTTGATGACATCCTTGGCGCGGTCGGTCAGCGTGACGTAGCCGAAGGGGTCGATGCGGCCGACGTCACCGGTCAGCAGCCAGCCGTCGACGAACTTCGACGCATCGCGGTTGAGGTAGTACGAGCCGGTAACCCAGGGGCCGCGAACCTGCACCTCGCCGACCGCCTTGCCGTCGTGCGGAAGTGGATTGCCGTCGTCATCGACGATCCGCGCCTCCACACCGCACACCGGCCGGCCTTGGCTGGAGCGAACGCCCCATTGCTGATCATCGGGAATGCCCGGAAGCGGGCGAGCGACCGTGCCCAGCGGCGAGGTTTCGGTCATGCCCCACAGTTGCAGGATCCGTACGCCGTATCGCTCTTCGAATCTCTTCATTATCGAGGTCGGCACGGCCGAGCCGCCGCAGCCGATCACCCGCAACGACGAAAAGTCGTGATCCGGGTCCTTCTCCAGGTAGTGCATCACGTCATTCCAGATGGTCGGGACGGCGCCTGCCACAGTGGGCCGTTGTGTTTCGATCAGATGGACCAGCGACTTCGGGTCGAGGAAGCGGTCCGTCATCACCAGATCGGCACCCGCCATCAACGCGGCATACGGCAACCCCCACGCGTTGGCGTGAAACATCGGCGGGATCGGAAGCACCTTGTCGGAGGACCCCACCCCCACCGCACTGTGGGAGCACATCGCCATCGAGTGCAGATAGCTCGAACGGTGGCTGTAGACAACGCCTTTCGGGTTTCCTGTTGTGCCGCTGGTATAGCACATCGCCGCCGCGGACTTCTCGTCGATATCGGGCCAGTCGAAACAGGGCGACTCCGCGGCCAGCGCCTCGTCGTATCGGAGCACGGTCATGCCCGACGCGGTCAGGGGCTCGATATCGCCCTCGCCGACCGCGATCACGGTGTGCACGGTTTCCAGCAGCGGCAGGACGGGTGCAAGCTGACCAGCCACCGACACGTTGGCGAGGATCACCTGGTCTTCGGCCTCGTTGGCGATGAAAGCGATCTGCTCGGGCGACAGTCGGATATTGAGCGTGTGCAATACGGCACCCATCGATGGGATGGCCACGTATGCAGCCAGGTGCTCGGCGTTGTTCCACATGAACGTCGCCACTCGCTGGTCGCCGGTGATACCGACGCGGCGCAACACATTCGCCAATCTGGCGGCGTTCTCCGCTACTTCTCGATACGTCGCGTGCCGGTATCCGCCACCTGTTGCCGTCGTCACTCTGCGGTCGCCGTGCACATTGCACGCGTATCGCATGATGCCGGTGATTGTGAGTGGGACGTCCTGCATCGTGCTGTCCATCGGGTTCCCCTCCGGCTTCGGGCGCCATGCCCCGGGGCGGTCAGATGGACGCGATGCTAGTCCGCCGGCAATGCCGCGTCGGCGGTTCCGTCCGTTGACGTAGATGCAGGTTTACGGCGCCATGAGAACCAGCGCCACCGACGCCCGCCCTGCCGCCGCGGCGAGCGGGTCGCGCTGCGCAACCGTTCCAGCTCGACGTGCTCGAGCGGCTCGACACCGACGGCCTCGAGCGGGTTGTCCTCCAGCGAGTGCAGCCGCGAGTCCTCGCTGAGCAGGGCGTCCTGCCAGCCGCCCGGCACGCCCACGATCCCGTGCGCGCGAGCCGCGTCGCGCAGCACGTCGCCCAGCTCGGCGGCCAACAGCTGGCGCATCATGTCGGCACCGTGCCGGGGGTTGGCCAACATCCACGAGTGGTAGGCGCCGGGCACCCGATACAGCGTGGCGTCGGCGCGCTCGGCCATGTCCAGGGCGCTTTCGAACGGTACGACGAGGTCGTTCTCGCCATGCACGACGATGGTCGGCACGCTGTGCTCGCGCATCGCCTCCAGCATCGGCGTGTAGTCGCCGGAGTCGATGATCGCCCGCAGCGCTCCTGGCAGGCCGAGCGGCGTGCGCACGTTGCCCGCCAGCGCGCCCGCCATCTGCCGCATGTAACGCCTGCGCTCGGGGGCGGGCAGCCGTCGCGGGTCGCCCGGAGCGTCGTAAACCGTGTTCAACAGCGCCTGTGCCGCCCGCCGGGGCGACCGGACCGGCGCCCGGATCGTCTCATCGAACGCCGTGCCTGCTGCGGCGTTCAACAGGACTGCGGCCATCACCCGCTCGGGTGCGACGGCCGCCAGCTGGACGATCATCCTGCCGCCCATCGAGTGCCCCATGAAGATGGCCTTGCGGATACCGAGGTCATCCAGCGTGCGCAAGGTCAGGTCGACCCGATGGCTCAGGTCGGCCGCATTGCGTGGCAGGTTCGGCGTGACGCCGTGGCCCGCGGCGTCGAGCGCGACGACCAGGAACCCCATGCCCGCCAACCGGCTCAGCAACCGCACGTAGGCCCGCCCACTGAGGGCGATGCCGTGCAGGAAGACCAGCGGCACACCCTTGCCACCGACTGTGACGCCCACCTTGTGCCCGTCGTCGAGCGTGACGACGTGGTGAGACAGCCGGACCCGGGTAGCCGTGGCCGGTTCGCCGACCGCCGATGTCTGACTCACACGGACATGGTTCCCCATTTGCGGAAACGAACGCCATCCATCCCAATGTGGGGTTCATTACGAGGCCGTTCGACCTGCGAGGAATGTCGCGACACGCCCGTGCGTGTCGGCGGGGAACCAAATATGTGTCCTGCGCGATGTACTTGGGGGATCATTAACTCAACTAGTAACGAAGGGTGCCGTCATGGGCCAAAAGTGGGCGCTCGCAGCTGCGGTCGTCGGTGTTTGCGCTGCGGCCGCCGTACCCGCAGGCATCGCATCGGCCGAGGAGGACGCGCAGGCGACCATCAACCGGCTGCGTGACGAGGGCTACACCGTCAACATCGACCGCATCGGCACCGCGCCCATGAGCGAGTGCGTGGTCACCAACGTCCGCAACCCGAAGAAGGTCACCCAGTGGGTGCCCTACATCGGGCCCGGCAACAACGGCGACCGCGCCCTGGTGCTGCAGGTCGTCAGCCAGTCCATCTCGGTGACGTTGGATTGCAACCGCCGCTGAGTTCGTTCCCTACGTTTAGCGGAAAGGCGACCGCATGCCGGAGGCGGTGACGACGCCGGACGGTCGCGAGCTCGCGTATCTCGAAGTGGGTGACCCGAAGGGCCCTCTCGTTCTGCACAACCACGGCGGACCAAGCAGCAGGCTCGAGGCGCATCTCCTGGCGAGCGCCGCAACGAGGAACGGGCTACGCCTCGTCTGCGTGGACCGGCCCGGCATGGGCCAGTCCAGTGCCCAGAAGGCGCGTTCCTATGAAGGTTGGGCCGGCGACCTGGTCACCATCGCGGACGCGTTGGGCCATCGGGAATTCGGTGTGACCGGTTGGTCGGAGGGTGGTCCGTGGGCGCTCGCGGCGGCCGCCTACATCGATCCAACACGGCTTCGCCACGTCAGCAGCATCGCACCGGGAAGCTACGGCGCGTTCGGGGACAACTCGGCAGCCCAGTACCTGTCGAAGATCGATGCTTTCGGGGGATCGCTCGCCCTGCACTTCAAACCCGGCTTCCGGCTGATGTACGCCGCGCTCGGGGTGTCCGCCAAACGCTTCCCGAAGAGTTTCGTCAACCAGATCCGCAACAGTCTCAGCGAGTACGACCGTCAACTGCTGCTGCAACCGGAGATCGCGAAAGGTTTCGGCGACGCCTGCGCCGAGTGCTTCGCCCACGGCGCGGACGGACTAGTTCGCGATGCCGAACTTCTTTACCGCCGTTGGGCGTTCGAGGTCGGCACAATCGAGCGACCGGTCCACCTGTGGCAAGGCCTCGACGACGCACTCGTGCCGGATCCGATCAACAGAGCGGTGGCCGACGCGATGCCGGGCACCGTGTGGCACCCGGTCGACGGCGCCGGACACTTCGTGGCGATCGGTTGCGGCGACGAGATCTTCGCGATCGCGGCCAAGGAGTTGGGCGGACCGCCGCGCGACTAGACGGTCGCCGGCTGCCGCGTGCGAAGCTCCGGCGCGGCGCTGACGTTCACGCTGATCAGCCGCTCGGTCTCGGCGTCGCTCGAACCCGACGGGACAGACAACACCGTGATGACGCCGGAATGGTCGGCGATGTACAGGCGGGTGCCGTCCGGGCTCACCGCGACACACGACGGGTCCGCGGTCACCTTGAGCAGGTCGACGACCGAGTTCGTCTCCGTGCACATGACGGCGACGTGCTCGTAGTCGGCGATGTACAGACGCGCACCATCGGCGCTGAGGGCCATCTGCATGGGCGCCCCGCCGATACCCACCTTGGCGGTCACCTCGTTGATGGCGGTGTCGATGACGTCGACGGAACCGCCCCAGTGCGTGTCGAAGCTCGCGACGTAGGCGAGCGCGCCGTCGCGGCTCAGCACGATATCCCTGATCGGTGACGCGATCGGCACGTCGCGGACCACGCGGCCCTGCGCGGCGTCGACGACGAACACCGTGCCGCTGTCGGCGTCGGAGGTCGCGACGTAGACGAGGCGTCCGTTGGGACTGACCCGTACGGCGTCCACCGTGCGGCCGACGGCGTCGGCGATGTTGACGGTGCTGATCCGGCCGAACGTGTTGATCACGGCGAGACCCACGCTGGCGTCCCCGACCTGACCGACGAAGATCCTCGTGGCATCGGGGCTCACGGCGACGTCGGTCGCGCTGCCCTCAACCCGGTAGTTGCCGATGACCTGCTTGTTCACCGTGTCGATGGTCGCGACCGAGTCGTAGTGGTGCCCGGAGATCGTTACGTACGCGCGCCGGTCGGCCGCGGTCAGCAGGTGCGGTTCGACAGGCATGTCGATGTCGGCGTCGACGGTCATGGCGTGGGCGTCGATGACGGAGACGCTGCGGTCGCCGTAGTGGGTGGCGACGATCGTGCTGCCGTCTGTGCTGACTGCCATATCGGCGATCGGCCCGCGCTCGACGTCGAAGGAGGCCAGTACGGCGAACTCGGGGTCGACGGCCGTGGTGCCGGTTGGGTCCGTGCTGACGGTGTTCTTATGCATGGCGGTATTTGCCCTGTTCATCAGTTCTTGTGCCGGTTTCTGACTACGTCCGGCAGCGATCAACGTCTAGCTGCGCGTGTTCAGCGCAGGTTTCGGACGAGTCTAGCGACGAAAATTCGAGCGTCGGTGAACATTCTCGGCGGATTCTCATTCGGAGGATGTTTAGTCTCAGGTAATGCTTAAGAAATTGACCGTTATGAATTCGTTACCCCGCGTAGGCAAATAGCACCGCCTTGCTGACGTGCATCGATATCATTGCCGCAACCGACGCGACCGGATGTGACAGATGAGGTTGAAAAACATATTCTTACTTTTTGATCCCAAAAGTGAGATGCAGAACACATCATTTCGCCCCAGCAAACTCGTGTCGCTCGCTGCCGCTTGGCCGCCGATCTCTGATCGTCTGACGCTCGGGCCGGCGGGTGGCCGCCGCGATGCCGAGTAGACGTTCGCTGGAAACCCCTGCCTGCGGGTTGGCGCGAATCTTTCGTATTCGGGATACGGCCGCGCCTCCGGCGATGGAGGATCAATTCGCGGACCGCGTCTACCGAGAGGAACACATGTATCGCCGACTCGGCATTCTCATCGTCCTCGTTCTGGTTTCCGCCGGGTGTAGCCGTGACGCGTCACCGCCTGCCGCCCAATCGACCGCTTCGGCGCCCGAGGCGAGCTCCTCGGTCGCCGTAGGGAACCCCGCAAGTGAGAACGCCGACATCCCCGACCCGTGCACGTTGTTGAGCGACACCGAAGTCACGGGGCTGACCGGGCGGGACATCGTTCAGATCGACAAGGACGGCGGCGACACGACCGCGTCGACGCGGTACTGCCAGTGGCAGCAGTCCGGGGGTCAACTCGCCGTGTTCGTAACCCGAACCTCACCCGCCGATTTCGCGATCACGCAGGCCGGTACGCCATCAATACCGGAAATCGGTGACGGCGCCTATTGGCGGGACGGACATCTTTTCGCGCTTGTCAGGAGGGTCCAACTCGACGTGTACGCGAGCGGCGGCGACGAACAGCAGAACCAGGCCGAAGCCGAACAGGTTGCCCAAGCGCTACTTCCGAAGGTGCGCGGTCTTTCTTGATCGGCGTCTTCTGATAGGCGACCCGCGCGACACGTTTCCCGTAGCGCCTCCAAACACCGGCGTGGTTCGCTAGTTTCGGCGTCGTGGCCGACCTGACGAACCGCCAAATTCTGCTCCGACGACGTCCGGTCGGATTGGTCAAGCCCGACGACACGGAGATGGTCACCACGCCGGCCCCCGACATCGCCGACGGCGAGGCCTTGCTCAAGACCACCTACATCGGGATCGACGCGGCAGCACGAACCTGGCTTGATGACCAACCGGGCTACCTACCGCCTGTGCAACTGGGAGCGGTCATCCGGGCGGCCGGTATCGGCGAGGTGGTGGCGTCGCGGTGTGACGCGTATGCCGTCGGTGACGTCGTCACCACGCTGACCGGCTTTCAGGACTACGTGGTCATCCGCGACGACATCTTCGCCACGCCGGTCGAGGGTTACACCGACCAGTTGGCGGTCATGTCCGTCTATGGCCCGACCGGCGCCACAGCGTATTTCGGGATGACGGGCGTCGGCCGGCCGCAGGCGGGAGAGACCGTCGTCGTGTCGGCGGCGGCCGGCGCGACGGGGTCGGTGGCCGGTCAGATCGCGCGCATCGCAGGTGCCCGTGTC
>LZSH01000494.1 GCA_001665255.1 Mycobacteriaceae bacterium 1482268.1
CGCCGAGGTCGTCGATGCGACGCTGAAGGCGTTCGGTCACGACATCGGCTACCGGATCGCCCATCATGCCGACATCACCGGGCCGCCGCGGGTCGAGGTTGAGGAAGTCACCGAAGGCGTGGTGTGGGGCAGCGATGGCGTGGGAATCAGGGTGGCGCTCACCGATCATCGGCCGGTGACGCCAACGATCGGCTTCCGCATCGAACACGACAACGCGTCGGTGGTCCTGGCCGGCGACACCGTGCCGTGCGCCAGTCTCGACGAGCTGGCCGCGGGCGCGGGCGCACTGGTGCACACCGTGATCCGCAAGGAGCTGGTCTTGCAGCTTCCGCAGCAGCGGATCCGCGACATCTGCGACTACCACTCGTCGGTTGAAGAGGCGGCCGCCACGGCCGAGCGGGCCGGCGTCGGCATCCTGGTGCTGACCCACTACGTGCCGGGCATTGCTCCGGGGCAAGAGGACGACTGGCGTGCGCTGGCGGCGACCGCCTTCAGCAGGCAGATCGAACTCGGCGACGACTTGCACCGGGTCGAGGTGCACCCCGGCGTGGGCGGCGGCCGCGGCGCGGGTTAACCGACAAGCGCACGTAACGCTTCTGCTGCGGGTTCGTGCGTCATCACGCTGAAGTGGTCGGCATCGACCTCGGCGAGGGTCAGCGTCGGAACGGTGGAAGCGATCTCGGCGGCGACGTCGTCAGGAACCACCAACCCGCCTCTGAACAATCGGCGGCATCGCACCAGCCCGACCGGCATGGTGAGGTGCGTCCACAGTTTCGGCCAATCCCAGCCGGCCACGTCGCGCCCATCTTCAAGGCAGGCGGTCTTGTCGGTGCGGCCGAATTCGTAGGCGTAGAAACGACGCCAGAAGTCGGTGAACGGCCGAACCGGACTGACCGCCTCGATCTGCGCCACGTACTCGTCGCTGCTCGGCACCTCCATGTCCAACCGGTCGAGGCCGGCTATGACCGCCGCACCAACGACGTCATCGGAACGGCCGGCATGGTCGATCAGCCCGACAGTCCGAAGGCGGTCGGGTTCGAGCTGCGTCGCCACGATCCCGATCAGCGCACCGAGCGACCAACCAACCCAGTCGAATCGTTCATGGCCGAGAAGCGAAGCCAACTCGAACATGTCGCGAGCGTGCGACGCCAGCCCATACGTGCCCGGCGGGGTGGTTTCGCTGCGACCGCGGCCGCGCAGGTCGACGGCAACCACCTGACGGCCGCCGTCGGCAACAAGGCGAGGCCCGAGGTAGTCGAAGCCGTGCATGTTCGCCGACAGACCGTGCACCGCTAGGACGAGCGGCGCATCAGGCTCGCCGAAGCGTTGAGCGTGTAAATGCCCCGACGCAAGATCGAGGTCGAACTCTTCGGCCATGAGGTTGAGGGTAGCCCGCGCTACGCCAGCCGGGTGATTTCCACGACCACGTCGAGGTCGGTCGAACCCTCGCCGGAGTAGATGCCTTTAAGCGGTGACACATCCGAATAGTCGCGGCCCACACCGACGCTCACGTACTGCTCTGTGATGTCGGTGTCGTTGGTCGGGTCGTAGTGCCACCAGCCGCCTGTCCAGGCCTGGATCCAGGCGTGGCTCTGACCGTCGATGGTGTCCCCGATGCGCGCCTTGGGCTTCGGATGCAGGTACCCCGATACATACCGGGCCGGAATTCCCATGCTGCGCAACAGGATCAGTGTCAGGTGGGCGAAATCCTGACAGACGCCCTTGCCTTCACGCAGCGCGTCGAGCCCCGAGGAGTGCACACCGGTGGTGCCCGCCACGTAGTCGAGTTCGCTGTGCACCCAATTGGCTGCGGCGACAACGGCTTCGAAGGGGTCGTGCTCTTTGGCGATCTTCCGGCCGACCCTGGCGATCCGTTTGCTTGCCGGTGTGTAGTGCGTCGGGCTGAGGACCTCGTCGAAGCCATCGATCACCGCCTCGGATATCAAATCCTCCCAGCTCACCTTCTCGTCGGGAACCTCGGCCTTGTCCGTCTCGACGACCGACGACGAGGTGACCTCCAGTTCGGTGTGCGGCGCATGCAGATCGAAGGCGGTCACCGCGGTGCCCCAGTAGTCGAGGTAGCGATAGGAACGCGTCGCGGGAACGGTCTCGACGCGGTTGAGGATGACGTTCTGGCGCGAATCCGACCGCGGCGTCAGGCGCGCCTCGTTGAACGACGCCGTCACCGGAGATTTGTACGCATAGCCGGTCGAGTGCACCACCCGCATGCGCCACATCAGATCTCGCCTTCCTCGATGGCCAACTCGCCATCGCGTCCCGCATCCGTCCATGCGACCCACGGTGCGGAGTGGAAGTACTCCAGCGCCAACGCTTCTCCGACGTCGTGGCAGGTCGTCTGCAGGCTGGCAAGCCGCTGTTCGAGCGATTCCAGCAGCGCTCCGGGGCGCAGGAACTCCAACTCGCTGCGGGCTCGGCCGAGCAGCCGTTGCGCCTCGTCGGTGGCGCCCACGCGGTTGTGGGCACGGTGATGCAATTCGTCGAGGCTGTGCTCGGCCAGCCGAAGCGAGTAGAACACCGAGCGCGGGAAAAGCCGGTCCAGCAACATGAATTCGACGACGCGGGCGGCGTCGAGCACACCGCGATAGGTGCGCAGATAGGTGTCGTGGGCACCCGCTGACCGCAGCACCGTCACCCACGCGGGCGAGGACGCGCTGTCACCGACGCGCGACAGCAGCAGCCGCACCGTCATGTCGACGCGTTCGATCGCGCGGCCGAGCACCATGAAGCGGTAGCCGTCGTCGCGGGACAACGTCGAGTCGGCGAGCCCGGCGAACATCGCCGCCCGCCGTTCGACATAGGACAGGAACTCCGCCGGGCCAAGGCGTTTGGCCGCTCGTTCGCGGTCGGCCAGCGCGTTGTAGGTGGTGTTGAGACACTCCCAGATCTCAGTGGAGGTGACTTCCCGTGCACCCCTTGCATTCTCACGTGCAGCCGAAATCGAGTCCACGATGGACCCACCGTGCGAGTCACGGCTGAAGGCGACGATGTCGGTCAGTGACCAGACGTCGAGCGGCTTGTCGGGGGCTTCGATGCCGAGCACGCGAAGCAGCGTGCGAGACGCCTGGTCGGGGTCGACGCTGGAGTCCTCGAGCAGTTGATGGACGGTGACATCGAGGATGCGGGCGGTGTCGTCGGCGCGCTCGACGTAACGGCCGATCCAGTACAGCGATTCGGCGTTGCGTGCGAGCATTACTGCATCACCTGCTGTTGCTGCTGTTGCTGCTGCTGGCTCTGACCCGGGGCCGGCGCCTGCTGTTGTTGCTGCGACTGCGACGAAGATTCACCATTCTTGCCTGCCCGCTGCCCGTTCGGCGCCTTCGGAAGCGTGCGGACCACCTCGGCCGCCGCAAGTTCACGATCAGCCGCCGACGTTCGCGACGCCAGCACCCAGGTGTCCTTGGACCCGCCGCCCTGGCTGGAGTTGACGACCAGCGAGCCCTCCGGCAGGGCGACGCGGGTCAGGCCGCCGGGCAGCACCCAGACCTCGTCGCCGTCGTTGACCGCGAACGGCCGCAGGTCGACGTGGCGCGGCGCGAGTTTGTCGCCGATTTGGGTTGGCACCGTGGACAATTGCACGACGGGCTGGGCGATCCAGCCGCGCGGATCGCTGCGGATCTTCTTGCTGATCGCGGCGCGTTCCTTCTCCGACGCGTCGGGTCCGAAGACGATGCCGTAACCGCCGGAGCCTTCGACAGGTTTGATGACGAGTTCGCCGATCCGGTCGAGTAC
>LZSH01000495.1 GCA_001665255.1 Mycobacteriaceae bacterium 1482268.1
AGCCCGACACCGTCGAGCAGCAGCTGACCGCCGCCCGCGAGCGGCTCACGGGCGGATTCCGCGACGAGTACACCGATCTCACGAACAGGGTCGTGATTCCCGGCGCGAAGGCGCAACAGATCTCGGCCGTGGCAAGCGTGCCGGCGGCGGCGTCGGTATCGGCGAATCCCGGCAGCGTGGTTGTGCTGTTGTTCGTCAATCAGACAGTGACCGTCGGCACGGGTATGCCCGCCGACACCGCCTCAAGTGTGCGCGTCACCCTGGACAAGGTCGGCGACCGATGGCTGATCTCGAAATTCGAACCGGTGTAACCGCCCCATGCGCGAGCCGGAATGGATTGACGTCGCAACCCCCGAGGTGCAACTGCGCGCGTTGACATGGGGGCCGACGGACGGGCCGGTTGCGCTGTGCCTCCACGGTTTTCCCGACACCGCGTACGGATGGCGGAAGTTAGCGCCGCTCCTCGTCGATGCGGGTTGGCGTGTGGTGGCCCCTTTCATGCGCGGCTACGCGCCCTCGTCGACCGCTAGAGACGACAGCTATCACGTCGGGGCGCTGATGGACGATGCGCTGCATGTGCTCGACGCGGCGGGACCCACGGGACGCGACGTCGTGATCGGCCACGACTGGGGCGCGCAAGCGGCGGTCGGATTGGCCGCGATGACAGACACGCCGATTTCATCGGCCGTCGTGATGTCTTTCCCGCCCTTCGCATCGTTTCAGCCGTGGGGGCGCGCTCCCGACCCGGTCCGTCTCGCCGCACAAATACCGCGTCAATTACTGCGCAGCTGGTACGTCGTGTACTTCCTTTTGCCGTTCCTGCCAGAGCTTTCCGGTTTTCGAGTTGTTCGCTCTCTGTGGCGCCAGTGGTCACCGGGTTACGACGAGAACAACGACGTTCCGCTGGTCGAAGCAGCGATCGGGGCACAAGAGAATTGGCGTGCCGCGCTCGCCACGTATCGGGACAACTTCCGGTTCACGACCCCGCCGGAGCAGTACGCGGAGTTGCATCAATGGTTTCTGAAGCCCCCTGCAGTGCCGACGCTCTATCTGCATGGGGATGACGACGGTTGTGTCGCACCGGATTACATCTCTTGGGTGGAGCGAATCCTGCCAGCCGAAAGTGACGCCGTCGTCGTGGAGGGCGCAGGCCATTTTTTGCAGCTGGAGCAGCCGGACGTGGTGGGGCGCCATATTGTCGACTTCATCGGCCGAGCCTGACGGGTCGCCATGACCGTGCGCCGGCTGGCAGCGGTCGACGCGCAGACCTACTGGATGTCGGCCAAGATCCCCAACGACCAGTTTCTGCTGTACGGATTCGACGGTGTCCCAGACGATCTCGAACGTGCGGTCGCCGATGTAGGCGACCGTGCCGCGCGCTGTGATGAGCTCCGGTTGCGGGTGCGTGACGGGAATGGACTGGCCTATCCCGCCTGGGAGTTCGGCGACGTGGCCGGGCAATTCACGACACACGAGCTCGATGACAACAGCTGGCGGGGGTGTTTGGCCACGGTCGGCCGACTCGCGCACGACCAGCTCGATCCGCGGGTCTGGCCGTGGCGACTGCACATCTTCGGCCCCGTCGTCGGCATACCCGGAGCTTCGGGCACGGGAACCGTTGCGGTGCTGCAGATGTCGCACGTGCTTGCCGACGGTGCACGGTCGTCGGCGTTGGCGGCGCGGCTGTTCGGCCGTGCGGTCGACA
>LZSH01000496.1 GCA_001665255.1 Mycobacteriaceae bacterium 1482268.1
CGCGACGTCAACCGGTCTGCGGCGGCGCTACACACAGCCGACCGGTTCGGTCGAGATCAACGCCAAGCGCGGCCGCGGCAGTGCCTGGGTCGGCGTCGGCACTCCCCATTTCGCCGATGTACCAACCGATTTGATGCTCGACGAGCTCTCGACGCGGCCGCGCTTGGCGTTGATCTCGACCGAACCGGTCGGCTGTGTGTAGCGCCGCCGCAGACCGGTTGACGTCGCGACGAACGTCGTCTCCAGGATGTGCCGCGCGTATCCGTACAGCCTGTCCGCGCCGGGGAAGCCGCGCGTCAGCGCTTCGGCGACACCACCGAAGACCTCCACACCGGTCTCGGGAATCGGTGCGTCCCAATCACTTCCCGCATCCACCGCGGGAAGTGGCGGGGCGCTGTCGCGCGCCTCCGGGGCCGAAAGCGCAGCCTCCTGGGAAGCCGCCACCAACCCTGTGATGACGGACGGATCGACCTCGCTGGACGTCAACGACGCCACATGCCCGCGTTCGCCGCGCCGGGCGGTGGCACACGCATGGGGGAGAAGCTCACCGATCTGCCGCTGACCGTGTACTCCGACCCGACGGCA
>LZSH01000497.1 GCA_001665255.1 Mycobacteriaceae bacterium 1482268.1
GTGCTCAGTCAGCGAGCGCCCGATGCACCGCATCGGGCGTTTTGTATTTCAAGGCCAGATGAGGCCGTTCGTGGTTGTAGATATGCACGGCCTGCGCCACCATGCGTGCGGCCTGCTCTAGGTCGGCGGGGCGCTTGAGCAGCAACTCCCCTTTGAGGATGCCGTTGACCCGTTCGGCCAGGGCATTCTGGTAGCAGTCGTAGCCGTCGGTCATGGAGCACGTGATGCCGTGCCGCTGATGGATGCGCTGGTACTCGGCTGAACAGTATTGGATGCCCCGATCCGAGTGATGAACCAGAGGCTGTCGCGTATGGCGCGTCTTCAGCGCCATCTTCAACGCCTGGGCGACCGACTCGGCATGCAGGCTGTCATGCACGCGGTAGCCCACGATCTTGCGCGAGTAGGCGTCAGTCACCAGACTCAGGTACGCACAGCGCTGGGCGGTCGGCAGATAGGTAATGTCGGCCACCCAGACCTGCTCCGGCCCGGTGGGGATGACCTGGTTCGGGCCGTCCTTGAGCAGATTGGGATGGCGCCGGAAGCGATGATGACTGTGTGTGGTCTTGTGATACGCCCGCTGCGGCACGACCAGCAGCCGGGCTGCACGCAGGATATCGAACAGGCGATCCCGGCCAACCTGGATGCCTGCCTCGGCCAGGGGCGTGCGCAGCACGTGCTGGAGCTTGCGCGTACCCAAGCGCGGCTGGCGCAGCCGTAAGTGGTTGACCAACGCACAGACCTTGGCCTCACGCGCGCTTTGCCGTGTCTCGCTTTGCTGGCGTTTGTAGTACGCCTGGCGGCTGATGCCAATGTAGCGGCAGGCCCTGCCCACACTCAGCCCTTGGACGAGCTTTTGCGTGAGGACCTGCCCGAAGGCTTTTTTACGACGCGCGCCCCATGCTCTTTCTGGATCACGTCGATCACCGCCTCGAACAGGCGTGCCTTCTCTTGGGCCTCCCGCAACTGCACTTCCAATTCCTTGATGCGCTGCTCTGGCGTGAGCGACTTGCGCTGGCTGCTTTGATTTTCCATCGTGGTTTTGGCCTCCGCTGAGGCGCTCCAGTCCTGTCGTCCGTGCTTGCGCAACCATACCAGCACCGTCGAGCGACCCTGAATGCCATAGCGTCGCTGTGCCTCTTTGTAGGTCAGCTCGCCTTTTTCCACCTGCTCAACCACTGCCAACTTAAAAGCCAGCGTGTAGTCCCTCTGCGTTCGCTTCTTCTGCCC